>CAZBXS010000120.1:0-4384 GCA_964495955.1 uncultured Faecalibacterium sp. | reverse complement strand
TTTGGCGGTACAGGGAAAAGAAAGTCAAGAACTTAACTCTGCTCTTCGTGCGGTCTTTTCACGTTCGGGATTTACCGACGGGTACTTGAAAGGGGAGCTGTCGAGGGAAATGTTCGGCACCCGACTGAAAGAAGACGTAACCGCCGCAAAAACCGTCCTGCCGTCGCTTGAAAGACTGTATGACAAAGAGCAACCGCTGATACCGGTTGATTTTTACCTTAGCGTTATAGAAAACGAGACCGTTACGCTTTCCGGCTCTGCGATGGGCAAAAGCTATTTTGCCGACAGCGGTGTAATTCCGGAAAAAGCGATAAACAAGCCTATGACCGCCGATGTCCTCAAACAAAGAATATCAAAATGCGGTGGCACTCAGTTTTTTGCAGGCGAAGTGGAAATCGACCTTGATGAAGGCTTGATAGTCCCGTCAAGTGTCATAAACGCCCTTCGACGTGAAGTACTTGATAACTTGCAACAGAAACTAAGCGAGCGTAGTAAAAAACGATTTGTTCCGCTCAGCTTGTCTCATTCGGGACATGTATGCGGAGAACGTAAACTTTATATCAGACTGTCGGACATTTCGCAGTTGCCTGATAATTTGGACTCTACAGCGGTAGTTTATCTTCCTCTTGATACGGATACCGAAAAGCTGAAAGAGCTTTCCGAAAGGGTGAAAGTGGGCGTCGAAATACCGAGGGGAATTTTCGGTACAGCCGAAAAAGTTTACGCCAAGCTCAAAAATGCAAAAGAAGCCGGTATAAATCTCGCCTATGCGACCAACCTTGACGGTTTGGCGATGGCACGTGAACTCGAAATGGAAATACACACGGGATTTACTCTCAATATTTTCAACACGCTGTCTCTTAACGAACTCGAAAAATTAGGCGTCAGTGAGGCTACGGTATCGGCAGAACTGACACTGCAACAAATCAAAAAACTCGGCGGAAAGATAAAAAGAGGAATTATCGCCTATGGCAACATTCCCTTAATGCTGACGAGAAACTGTCCCATACGAAACGGAAAAACCTGTGATAAGTGCAAAAGTAATTCTTATCTTACCGACAGAATGGGCGTAAAGTTCCCCGTTGTATGCAGTAACGGTTGCAGTGAAGTTTTAAATTCAAGACCGATATATCTCGCCGACAGACTGAATGAAATCGAAAACGCCGACTTTATAACACTCTATTTTACCAAGGAGAGCAAAACCGAAGTCCGAGAAATCATTCGCCTGTACGAAAACAAAGAGAAACCGACGGGAGAATTCACCAGAGGACTTTATTACAGGGGCGTTGAATAAGAAACTGTTCGCTTACGGAATAAAAATCAGGGAAATATAGACAATTTTAATAAAATTTCATTAAAAGTGTTTACTTTTTTGTTTAAATGTGCTATCATAATGTCACAGAGGAGGTAACAATCCCGAAAAGGGATTTAATATATACAAAGGAGATGTCGTTATGAAAGTAACAGTTATCGGCAAAAAATGCACACCCAGAGAGTCCTTCGTCGAAAGAGCGGAAAAGAAGCTTGCGAAAATTGACAAATTCTTCGGCGACGATGCGATAGCCAAGGTGACGGCTAAGGTTGAAAAAAACGCCAAGGTCGTCGAAGTTACGATCAATCATAACGGAGTAATTTTCAGAGCACAGGAAAGATCCGACGATATGATTGACGCTCTCGATAATTGCGTCGATGTTCTGATCAGACAAATCAGAAAGAACAAAACGAAACTCGAAAAGAAATTCAAGAGTGCGACACCCATCGACTTTTCGGAATTCACCGAAACGGTTGCCGAAGAGGAAGAATTCGAACTTGTCAGAACGAAAGAAATTCCCCTGAAACCGCAAAGTGTGGACGAAGCCATTCTTCAAATGAACATGCTCGGTCATATGTTCTATATGTTCATCAATGCCGAGACGGACGAAATTTGCGTTGTATATGCGAGAAAAGACGGTGGCTACGGCTTACTTGTACCCGAAAAAAGATAAGCGATTGAGCTAATATAATTGAAAAACTTAATATAATGTGATATAATACACCGGTACATATGTACCGGTGTTTTTAACTGATTTAACTTCAATACTTATAGGAAAGGAAAACCTAATGAAAATAAATTTTGTAATACCGTGTCTGCTCGGACTTGAGTCTCTAATAGCGAACGAAATGAAAGAATTGGGAGCGGAAAACGTCGTGTGCGAAAACGGCAGAGTGCTCTTTTCGGGCGATGAATACATGTTGGCAAGAGCGAATATATGCTCACGTTACGCCGAAAGAATACAAATACTTGTCGGCACTTTCGAAGCGCACAGTTTCGAAGACCTCTTCCAAGGCACGAAAAACTGTGAATGGGAAAATTGGATAGGCGCTCAAGACGCATTTCCCGTCAAAGGCTATTCCATAAATTCCGACCTGTTCAGCGTCAGCGACTGTCAGGCTATTATCAAAAAAGCGATAGTCGAAAGAATGAAAACGAAGTATAATATATCATGGTTCGAGGAGACGGGGCCTGTATATCAAGTTCAGTTTTCTATCATGAAAAATCAGGTCAGTTTGTTACTCGATACTTCCGGTGCGGGTCTGCATAAGCGTGGTTACCGCCTTGAAGCGAACTTAGCGCCGATAAAAGAGACCATAGCCGCTTCACTTATAAATATCGCAAGGCTCAGACCTTATCACACGCTGTACGACCCCATGTGCGGTTCGGGAACGATTTTGATAGAAGGCGCAATGTACGCTAACAATATCGCCCCCGGTGTAAACAGGCACTTTTCTTCTGAACGCTGGCTGAATATACCGCAAAATGTCTGGAGCGAAGAAAGAGACAGAGCACGCTCACTTGTGACCGATACCGAATTTATCGCTTACGGCTCGGATATCGACCAAGCGGCGCTTGACATAGCGATGATAAACGCCAAGAGGGCAGGCGTCGAAAAGTACATTCATTTCGAAAAAGCCGATCTCAAAGACTTCAAAAAGAAGAGCGACAAAGGAACAGTCATATGCAATCCGCCGTATGGCGAAAGACTTTTGGATATCGAACAGGCGAACGCTTTGTACAGGCTAATGGGCAGAAAGTTTAAAGCCGAACGTGGCTGGGCGTACTATATAATCGCACCGAACGACGAATTCGAAAAGCAGTTCGGAAGAAAAGCGGACAAGAGAAGAAAAATCTACAACGGCATGATAAAATGCCAATACTATATGTACTTTAAATAAGGGGGAGAAAAATGGAAACGAAAGAGCTTTGCTTGACCCTTGCGGCTGCACAGGGCGTTTCGGGTGACGAAAAGTCGGCGTTCGAAACGGTACAGAAGATTTTGTCGAAGTACATGACGGTCGCCTGCGATAGAATGAATAATCTTATCGCAAAAAAATCGGGGCATGGGAAAAAATTTCTCCTCGACGCTCACATTGACCGCATCGGACTTATCGTCAGAGGCGTCAACGAAAAAGGTTTTGTACTTTTTGACAGGTGCGGAGGGGCAGACCCTCGCACGCTTATAGGCAGCGAAGTGACCGTTTACGGAAAAGAAGATCTGTTCGGCGTCGTTTGTTCTGTTCCGCCTCATTTAAGAGGTGACGATGACACATTGCCCGAAATCACAAAAATGGCAATAGACATCGGCTACACGAAAGAAGAAGCCGAAAAGCTCGTCTCTCCGGGCGACCGAATTATCGTCAAAGTAGTACAGGCAAATTTGTACGAAAACAAAATCGCATCTCCCGCATTGGACGACAGAGCAGGAGTTGCGACACTTATAAAAACAGTCGAAATACTCGAAGAAAACGGCTTTGACGGCGACCTTACGGTAATGCTTTCTTCTCAGGAAGAAGTCGGGTGCAGAGGTGCACTCACAGGTGCGTTTTCTAATCAAGCGGACGAAGCGATAGTTGTTGATGTCACTTTCGCAACTCAACCCGGAGTTTCAAGCGAAGAAGGCGGAGAACTCGGAAAGGGCGGAGTTATCGGATTTTCACCCGTACTTGACAGACAGATGTCTTTAAAGTTAGTCGAGACAGCCGAGAAGCACTCTTTACCCTACGGCAGAGAAGTGATGGGACGTTCAACGGGAACGAACGCCGACAGCATTTCGACAAGCGGAAAAGGCATAAAAACTGGCATGGTCTCAATACCGCTGAGAAATATGCATACATCGGTCGAAGTTGTAAGTACAGACGACATAGAACTTTCGGCTAAACTTATAGCCTATTACATTCTCGAAAACGGAGGTAAAGAAAATGCTTGACACATTAAAAGAGCTTTGCCTTATAAACGGCACTTCCGGCAGAGAGGAAAAAGTCAGAGAGTACATCATATCGAAAATTTCCGATAAAGCCGACATCACCGTCGACCCGCTCGGAAATGTTATCGCTTTCGTAAAGGGCG
>CAZBXS010000119.1:0-4400 GCA_964495955.1 uncultured Faecalibacterium sp. | reverse complement strand
TACTACTCAGGTCGAGATACGGGCAAACCCAAGACCGACAGCGAATATTACGGCGATTATGTCAAGTTTACGCAAGGATTAAAAATCAAAGCGACAATAGTCGACCCGTCCGCATCGTCGTTCATAACACTTCTTCGCAGGAACGGAAAATATGTCATTCCAGCCGAAAACAGCGTGGTCGACGGAATAAGAATTACCGCCAAGTTTTTAGCCGACGGAAAAGTACTTATAAACGATTGCTGCAAAGCGACCATTGAGGAATTCGGAGAGTATCGCTGGGACGACAAGTGCGCCGAAGACAGACCGATAAAAGAGCACGATCACGCAATGGACGATATGCGATACTTTGTCAACACCGTCCTTGCGAAAGAGCAGGTAAGGGTGAGAACAAGACCGGATATTTTCTGATTCCTGTAAGTTGTAAACTCAAAACCGCTTTGTCAAGTGCAAGGCGGTTTTTTATACCCGAAAAGGAGAAAAGATGATAATTTATATCGACCGTTCGGCAGTACCGGACAGAGAAAACATCTCAAATGAGGTCTTTAAGTACATATTAACGAAAGCGTTACCGGAAATCAGGCGTTACGAGAGCCTTTACGACGATTATCTCGGACGAAACAATTCGGTACAGACGAGAAAAAATGAGGTTAAAGTCAACATAAACTATGTCAAATATGTCGTCGACATCGTTCGTGCTTTTTATCTCGGTGAACCTGTAAAATACGATAACAACGACGAAATAAAAGCTAAGACGGCGTTTTCCGCAGGAACACAGGTCAAAGTGGGGAAAGACGGAAAAATCGTCCGCCACGACCCATATGCCATTGCACCGAGGAAACTCGATATCAGACCCATACTCGATACGTACGACCGTCAGGGCATTGCGAACACCGACTTGAAAATCGGAAAATATATCGCTCTTTTCGGCGAAGCGCAAGAACTGATATATGCGTCGGACGACGAAGTTCCTTACCCGAAAAGCTATGTTTTCAAGCCTTGGGAATGTGTGCTTGTACAGGATAACACAGTCGAGCACAGAGACCTTTTCTTTATGACTTTCGAAAAAAGGGAGCGGGTACGAACCGAGCAAAAATATTGGGCGGTCACGGTTTATACCGACAAAACGCAAAGATACTACGAAAGTGGCGACCTTCGTAACTTCTATTTCACCGCCTATGAACCAAAGGACATATATTTCGGTGCAGTACCGGTCGTAAATTATGAAAACGACGACGAACGACAGGGCGACGCTGAGCAGTTAGTTCCCTTGTCACACGCATATAGTGAGCTGATGAGCGACAGCCTTACAGATAAAAAGAAGTTTATCGACAGCCTTTTGGCAGTTTACGGTGCACAACTACCCGATACCGAAGACGGCGAGGGTGCGTCGGAACAGCTGAAAGACAGCAAGATGATAGACGGCTTGCCGACCGATGCGAGAATAGAGTACATACAAAAGACATTCGACGAAGCGAGCATAAAACTTCTGCGTGACGACCTTCTTCGTGAAATACACAAAATGAGTATGACGGTCGATATGTCAGACGAAGCGTTCAGCGGCAATATCACGGGTGTTGCGCTTAATATGAAGTTTATGCCGATGAGTTTTCTTGCGAAAAATAAAATTCGCTCTATGGACAGCGGACTTAAACGTAGATTTGAACTTTATAACAACTTTCTTAATGTGTCCGCAGGCGTGCCGATAGTGCCGATAAGTGAAATAGATGTCGTTTTCACCGTAGACATGCCGTCGAATCTTTCGGAGACGGTGGATACCGTTCAAAAATTAGAGGGGCGAGTTGACGAAAAAACACTGCTGTCGCTTCTGCCGTTCGTCAAAGACCCGGACGAAATGGAAAAGATAATGGACAGCAAACGAAAAGAAAGCAAACGAGAATTTTTAGATTCGTTTTCAAGTACAGGCGAGACCGATGACAGCTTCAAGAAAGAAGAAAGGGCGAGCGAAAGCGATGAAGAAGAATGAAACGAGATTACTGGGAAAATCGTACAGGCGAACTTGAAAGTCTGACCCAAAGAAGAACGGATGAGACAGTCAAAGCTGTAGGCGAAATGTACTCACAGGCGATAGAAACACTCAACTCTCGCATAAAAACGGTTTTTGACAGATACTCTCAAAACGGAAAGCTCACAGAAACCGAAGCGTTGAAACTACTTAATCAAAAACAGACGCAAAAAGAGCGTGACAAACTTCTTAAAAAGTACAGAGAAAGCGAAAACATCGAGGAGAAAAAACGCCTCGAAACGCTTCTTGACGCCCCTGCATACGCAGACAGAATAAGTAGAATAGAGGCTCTTATAAACGAAATATATTCCGACGCACTTTCGTTTGGCGTTACAGAGGAAATGCAGCTTGAAAAACGCCTTATATCCGAATTTCGCCATAGTTACTATAAGACAACTTTCGATATTCAGCAGTGTACAGGCGAGTATTGTGATTTCGAAAAAATACCGTCGGGTAGAGTGAAAGAAGCGATACGACACAAGTGGCTCGGAAAGAACTATTCCGAAAGAGTATGGTCTAATACCGATATAACGGCTGAAAAGCTCAAAAAAATTATCATAAGCGGCGTTATGACGGGTCAGAGCGTCAAAACGATGACGGACGCATTGGAAACCGCAATAGGCACGACATGTGACGAGGGTGCAAGACACCGCTTTTCCCGTCTCATTCGCACAGAGGTCAATTACATATCCGGGCAGGCGGCACAAAGAGCGTATAAGCAAGCTGGAATTGAAGAATATGTCTTTCTCGCAACTTTAGATAAGCGTACTTGCCACGAATGCGCAAAGGGCGAAAAAATGAGTTGTGCCGAGCTTGACGGGAAACGCTTTAAGCTAAGCGAAGCAAAGGTGGGTGTCAACAAGCACCCTATGCACCCGTACTGTCGGTGCTCGGACTATCCTTACATCGAAGGCAAAAAAGGCACAAGAAGCGCAAGAGACAAAAACGGTAAAACAATATTTGTCCCTGCCGACATGACATATTCCGAGTGGTATAGGGAGTATGTCGAGGGGGAAGAAGTTGACACCGATATCAGAAAGGCGTATAATGACGCTGTCGGAAAAATTTCGAAAACCGATACAGCGGCAACAGAAGAAAATACATCTCAACCGCAAGCGCAAAGTAGCATAGCGAAGTCGCCAATGCTGAAAATAAACATTCAGCTTTTTGCAAGAAAGCCCTCAGACTTCCCGACGATTAAGTTGCCGAGAGATGAATATGCTCATGTTATGAGTGAAATAGCAACTAACATAACTCAAAGGCAACAAAGAATGAAAATATTTAATAAAGCAATCGGAAATTATATTTACCGTGTTGAAAACAAGGGCTTTGGCAATTACAGAATTATCGGAAAGAGGAAGATAAAATGAATTTATATAAAGTTTTAGAATCGAAAACGAAAGATAATGAACTTGCTAAAGAGCTTGTTGAAGAATTGAAAAAATATGATGATGATATAGAATTTTTATTAGGTGTTATGCTTGATGTCGACAATGATGAAGATAAGAAGCGACTGCTTGACTATATAAAGCACGGTGAAGGCGTTGACTGCGAGCAAATACTTTTGAATTCACTATGGTTGTCTCAGCAAAGAGACAAACTTGCTAAAAAATGATCCCCCACACCTCTCAGCTTCGGCGTGAAGTGTCCCAGAGGGGAACATTTTATACCCAATTTCATACGATGATAAGCACCTGCTTTCGCAGGTGCTTTTTTCATAAGCTGCCGAGAGCCGAACATGACACGGTTTTTTAAGGCATATTTCCGCCAAAACTGCGTCAGAAATCCTCACAAGGCGAAAGCCTTGCTTGCGGTTTCTTCCTTGTCTTGACGAAAATCTACTCTTAAAAAACTGCTCCGCACCCGAAACGCAATTTGCTGCGTTTCGGGCGTATCGGGTTCAACTCTCGTCAGCTGAAAAATTCAAAGTCCGAACGGAGAAATCACTACAAAAAACGGGCGGACGGAAAGGAAACATTTATGTCAGAAGAAATCAAGACCGAAAATGCCGAAAATGTGAATACTGCGGACACACAGGACACAGTGGGTACAAACGAAACGGCACAAACAGACACCCAACGCTTTGACGAAATGTTAAAAGCGGACGCAAAAATTCAAGGAGAGTTCGACCGCCGTGTGCACAAAGCGTTACAGACGGCGAAAGCTAATTGGGAAAAAGAGCAGGCAGAAGAACTCGACGAAGCCAAAAAGCTCGAAAAGATGACGCAGGCACAAAGAGACGCCTACACCCTCGAAAAGAGCAAGGCGGAATTCGAAAGAGAAAAGCAGCAGTTCAGAGCACAGCAAATGAAGCTCGCAACCGGTGCGGAGCTTCAAAGACGAGGCTTCGAAGCTTCCTTTGCAGAGTTTTTGACTG
>CAZBXS010000118.1:0-4401 GCA_964495955.1 uncultured Faecalibacterium sp. | reverse complement strand
TCCGATAACATCACTTAGTAACGTCACTTTGACCGGGCCTGCGACCGAGATAAACAAGATAGAAAAAGTTGTAGCCGAAGTCGAACTGAATTATTCTTTGACGGAGACGAGCGTTTTCGAAACCGAACTTAAAGCTGTTACGGCGAACGGAAAAGAGGCTAAATATATATCTTTTGAAGAAGATATATCAAATTTTACGGTCACCATACCCGTATCTAAAGTAGTCGAGTTACCGGTATCCGTAAGATATCTGAACACACCGGAATACTATTCCGAAAATCCGGATAAGATGCCTGAAGTCAACTTCTATCCGAAAACAGTCAAAGTCGCCGCCGCACAAAGCGTCCTTGACGAAATGGAAACTCTTGTCATAGGTACAGTCGACTTTAATTCGCTTCTTAACGAAAACAACAAGTTTACATTCTCTCTCAGTGACATCGAAGAAGTCAAAATCGTCGATTCCGTCGACGAAGTGACCGTAACGGTCAACTGCTACCCGATGAGCAAGAAAAAGTTTAATGTACAGTCGTCGAATGTCACGATTTTAAACGTTCCCGAAGGCTATAAAGCCTCACTCGTCAGCAAAAATATCGGGAAAGTTCAGCTTGTCGGCCCATCGGAATCTCTTGAAAAATTCGATGCGGAAACCCAACTTCTTGCAAAAATCGACCTTTCCGATGCCACCGAGGGCGTCAAGGAATACAAGGCTGTGATTTATATTACGAACGATAAACGCAGCTGGGTCTACGGCGAATATACGGCGAAAGTCCGAGTTACAAAAGAATAAACCTATAAGCACCGCACTTTACAGTGCGGTGCTTGACGCATTGCAGGGATTTTTGTAACAGATTTTGCAATACGCATAAAGCCGTATTAACGAAAACGGCGGGCATCGAACCCACCGTTTTCGTAGCGTGCACTCGCTTTGCTACTGCGCACGCTTATCCAACTCCCTGCGTATTTTCGCTTTCACTTCTTCATTCGCTTCAACTAACGGAAGTCTCAACGTACCTTCGCAAAGTCCGAGATATTCCGCCGCATACTTCACCGGAATGGGATTGACGTCGGAGAACAAAGCCGAAATCAAATCCAAAAACTTCGCCTGTACTTCATTTGAATAAGCGATATCTCCGTCGACGCCTTTTTGTGCCATGAGATGAGTTTCTTTCGGAAAAATGTTAGCTAAGACCGAAACTACGCCTTTTGCGCCCATTGCGACAGCCGACGCCGTCTGGTCGTCGTTTCCGATGTACAGGTCAAATTTATCTTCGAGATGAGAAATTATCTTCATGCATTTCGTCAAATCTCCCGACGCTTCCTTGACGCCGATTATGTTTTTATGTTCCGATAGTTTTTTATATGTTTCGAACTTTATGTCGACACCCGTGCGAGAGGGGACGTTGTAGACGATTATAGGCTTTTTCGCCTCATCGGCGAGCTTGTAGTAGTGGTGAATAAGTCCCTTTTGCGATGTTTTGTTGTAATACGGCGTGACGACAAGGTGAGCGTCAACCCCGACTTTTTCCGCTTCATGTATTTGTTTTAGTGCGTGCGAAGTGCTGTTACTGCCCGTACCTGCGATTACGGGTATACGACCGCCTGCTTTTTTGACGGCAAAATCGAATATTTCGGTTTTCTCGTCGAATGTTACCGTACTTCCTTCTCCTGTCGTTCCGCAAATTATAAGTGCGTCCGTTTCGTTTTCGATTTGAAAGTCTATCAGCTTTCCGAAAGATAAAAAATCAATCGAACCGTCCTTTTTAAACGGCGTTATCAAAGCAACGCCCGAACCTGTGAATATTGACATTTAAACACCTGCTTTCCGATGATTGTGAGTTTGAGTGTACCTGATTTTAATGTAAAGTGCTTAAACCGACAAAACAAAAACGGAAGTCCGAGCTTTCGCTTTAGACTTCCGTAAGTTTTAATTAAATTTAGCTTTAATCCATGTATCCCTCTGCACAGAGAAGTTCGGCTAAGAGAACAGCACCGCCTGCCGCACCTCTGAGAGTGTTATGCGAAAGGCATACGAATTTGTAATCGTACTGTGTGTCCTCACGAAGTCTGCCTATTGAGACAGCCATGCCGTTTTCGAGGTTACGCTGAAGTTTCGTCTGGGGAAGATTGTCTTCTTCGAAGTAGTGGAGGAACTGCTTGGGTGCACTCGGTAATTCAAGCTCCTGCGGTCTGCCCCTGAAGTTTGACCATACGTCTAAAATTTCTTCCTTTGTCGGCTTTTTGTCGAATCTTACGAATACCGCACCCATGTGACCGTCGGAAACGGGGACACGAATGCACTGCGCCGTGAAGTTGGGAGTAGTGGCAGGTACGATAACGTCGCCGTCGATTTTGCCCCAAATTTTGAGCGGTTCCTGTTCGGACTTTTCTTCTTCACCGCCGATAAACGGGATAACATTGTCTATCATTTCGGGCCATGTATCGAAAGTTTTACCGGCTCCGGATATTGCCTGATACGTACATACAAGTACGTCTTTAACGCCGTATTTCGACAGCGGGAAAAGCGCCGGAACATAGCTTTGAAGCGAGCAGTTCGACTTGACTGCGACAAAGCCTCTCTTTGTACCGAGTCTCTTTCTTTGAGAGGGGATAATGCTGATGTGGTCAAAGTTTAATTCCGGTACTACCATCGGAACGTCGGGTGTACCTCTGTGAGCGCTGTTATTCGAAACAACGGGGCATTCAGCCTTGGCGTACGCTTCTTCAAGTGCTCTGATTTCGTCCTTTTTCATATCAACGGCACAGAATATGAAGTCGACCTGACTTGCGATTTTTTCGATATCTTCCGTTGCGTTCATGACCGTCATATCCGCTACAGACGACGGTATATCGGTAGTCATGACCCATTTTGAGCCGACCGCTTCTTTATATGTCTTACCTGCGGAACGGGCAGATGCGGCGACGACTTTGACATCGAACCACGGGTGATTTTCGAGAATTCTTAAAAACCGCTGACCGACCATACCTGTTGCGCCGATGACGCCTACATTGTACTTTTTCATTGATACCAAACCTTCCTTTTATGCAGCTTACTTTATATTATTCGTACTTTATGGTGTAAGTTACAATTATACTGGGTGAAAAATCAAAAAAGTGTTGATAACTTTTTACTTTTGATTTATAATACTATACTATAAGTTTTTTATCAAGTCAATTATATTTTTTGAAAGAACACGATTTTTTTGATATTAAGGAGTACATTACATAATGAAAAAAAGCGATTTTTTCTACGATTTACCTCAAGAACTGATAGCTCAACACCCGATCGAGCCGAGAGACCACTCACGTTTAATGCTACTTGACAAGTACACAGGACAGGTAGAACACAAGCATTTTTACGACATAGTAGATGAACTTAAAGCAGGGGACTGCCTTGTACTTAACAACACGAGAGTTTTGCCTGCGAGAATATACGGCATAAAGGAGGAAACCGGCGCAAAAGTCGAATTTCTTCTTTTGAACAACAAAGGTGACGATGTCTGGGAAGTCATAACGGGCCCGGGAAAACGGGCAAAAGAGGGTGCAAAATTCGAATTCGGCGCAGGAATATTGAAAGCCGAAATCCTTGAAGTACTGGATAACGGAAACCGATTGGCGAAGTTTAGCTATGACGGCGTCTTTTTTGATGTCCTTGACCGTATAGGACAAATGCCACTGCCACATTATATAACAGAGGAACTTGAAGATAAAGAGCGCTACCAGACGGTTTATTCTAAAGAATTAGGCTCAGCCGCAGCCCCGACTGCCGGACTTCACTTTACCGAGGAAATACTCGAAAAGCTCAAAGCCAAAGGCGTCAAGATAGCCTATGTAACTTTGCATGTAGGTCTCGGAACATTCAGACCCGTAAAAGCGGATAACATCGAAGAACACCACATGCATTCCGAACACTATTGGCTACCGAAAGAAACCGCCGATACAATAAACGAAACAAAGAAAAACGGCGGAAGAGTTATAGCGGTGGGAACAACCTGCTGTCGTACACTTGAGTCCGTCGCATCGTTCAGAGGTCAAATACAGGAAGATGAGGGCTGGACGGACATATTCATCTATCCCGGATATAAGTTCAAATGTATAGACGCACTCTTGACGAATTTCCACCTCCCCGAAAGCACCTTGATAATGTTAGTAAGCGCATTTTGCGGTTACGAAAACACGATGAACGCGTATAAAATTGCGGTAGAGGAAAAATACAGGTTCTTCTCGTTCGGCGATTGCTGCCTAATTTTATGACATTTGCATAAATATAACATTTGTAACATTCTGTCGATTATGCAACATTACCAATTGGAAGACTAAAATAACCAATCGGTAACGCAAAAATAGG
This sequence comes from uncultured Faecalibacterium sp., assembly GCA_964495955.1. Classification (GTDB taxonomy): domain Bacteria; phylum Bacillota; class Clostridia; order Oscillospirales; family Acutalibacteraceae; genus UBA6857. The sequence goes on along the minus strand of CAZBXS010000118.1, from coordinate 56 downwards.
CTTTTAACCGATACTTATGGGATATAAGATTTTAATGAAAATATTTTGAAAAAATC
>CAZBXS010000117.1:0-4526 GCA_964495955.1 uncultured Faecalibacterium sp. | reverse complement strand
GCGACATCCTGCTCCCAAAGCAGGCGCGCTACCAACTGCGCTACACCCCGAAATATTCAATTGTTTCTCTGTACTCATTTACTAAGTTCGAACACATAACCTAGTTATTATATCTCAATTATATGATTTTGTCAACTGTTCGTTTTCGATCTTCAAGCACCATTTGATTACAATAATTTTCCGCCTGCTCGAAGTTTTTCGAATCATAAGAGCTTTTGGCAAGGGTGTAGAGATTCTCGACTTTGGCATGTTCTCTTTGTACATCTGTGTTATTTATCTGAGTTACCGTTCCCGTCGACTGTGGGACACTTTCGCCACCGTTGAGCATAGCTCTCACTTCTTCAAGGGTGTATTTTATACCGCAGTTTTGACAGACGAAAGCACCGTTTTCTTTAATTAAATCGTTACTTCCGCAAATTTCGCATGACAGTTTTCCCATATTTTTTGTCCTCCTGATTATTGTATTTTAATTTTCGGCTTCACACCGATTTTGTCCCGATGGTCAGTTTTCTTTTTCTTCACCGGCGGTTGTCGGTGTAATACATTTTTCACACGGCTCGTACTTTCCGCTTTCGAACTGCTCTACAGTGAAACGCTCGACATTTCGCTTGTCTTTGACAAATCCGCAGTCTTTGCTGTGGTACTTGTTGCCTGTTGTCGTAACGTAGTATTCGCCGTAGTAGCTCCTCTCAAGCTGTATCATATGATACATAAATACGCCCGTTATTACCAAAATTATCGCTACGGCAAGGGCGATGTATTTCTTTTTGTTTTGCTTTATACGCTGCCCCAATTTCGCTCCCATGCTTCTGTGCAAGATATAATGGGCAAACTCATTGGCTTCGTGTTCCTCGACCACATCACGCCCTATTATCGGGGTATTTGAAAAGTGGTCGCAGTAAATATGACCCTCCTCATGCGCCAATACCATCAGCTTTTCCTCGTCGGAAAGACTTTCATGTACAAACAAAAGACGGCGTTGTGAGTCGGCATAAGTAAATCCTTTTGACCTTTTGCTCAAATCTTTCAATCCGAGGGCAGTCAAAAGTACATCGACATTTTCACTGTTGGAAATGTTATTAAATTCGATTACCGTGTAACCCTGTTTTTTGATAACCTCGCTCAGATTTTCGAGTGTGACTTCGGAGAGGTTAAACTGTTTTAAAAATGCGCTCGCACTGCGCCTGACATTATTCTTCATTGTTTTCACTGCCCGCTATGATAGCTTTTATCGCTTTGAGTATCTGTACATCACGTTCGGTCGCCGTTTGGGCGGCGATGGGAGTGCCCTCGAAAGCCTTCACGACGGCATCATCGGACGACTCTGTACAACGGGCGTATTCGTCCATTATCAGCTTGCGTACATTTTGTAATGCGTCGTCGTCCAGCTGTTCGACGATTTCCTGAGCTTTATCGCCCAACAACGTCTCAAAATCGGCGGTTACAATATCTTTGCCGTCGTTGAAGTAAATTAACAGCTGTTTCGGAAAAAGCGAAAGATTTCTCATGAGGTTATGCGTTTTTTGGTTACGGTCATAAAAGAAAACTAAGGATAAGTATGTATTCCACGACATTTTTCTTTTATTTCTTTCGACGGCGCTGTACGTCTGTCTCGATACGCCTATAAGATTAGACAATTCGTCTTGCGATACATCGGCCTGTGTTCTCAAAATAGCCAAATGCGGTGTCAAGCTGTCGATAAGCTCTTCTTTTTCTTTGTCGTTCAATGTCTGTTTAGATGATTGCATTTTGGGTCTCCTTAAAAATTACTGTACATGACAAATATACTGTCTATTATCAATCGGATTATATACCTTGTTGTTATATTTGTCAACATAAATTTAACAGAAAGTCGATATCAGTTATAAAATTGTAGTTAATTTTACATTTTTGAGGTTATGGTATTTGATTTTCTCTCACTCACCCAACCTGCAAAATCGACACAAATTTCATATTTTGTTGTTCAATTTCGGTTTTCTTTGCTTTATAATCTATTTGCACGTGGCGAAGCAGTGCACACTCGCCCGTACAAAAAGCAAAAGCAAAAGCAAAAGCAAACTTGAAAGGAAACTCAACATGGACACAGATAAAATTTACGCTCAGGCAATAGCCAACGAATATGCTCCGAAAAGCGACTCGAAAGCTGTCGCACTCAAAAAACTCGACAGAAAAGCGAAAATGCCGGCGAACGTATTCGCCTACACTTTCGGAGTAATCATGACGCTCGTATTCGGCATGGGCATGTGCCTTTCTATGAAAGTTATAGGCGACGGCTCTATGACAATGACGGTACTGGGCGCCGCAGTCGGCATTGTCGGTATGCTCGGCGTCGGTATAAATTATTCTATATATAAAAAGCTCCTTGAAAAAGGCAAGCAAAAATACGCCTTCGAAATAATCGAACTTGCCAAAGAAATCTGCGACGAATAATATATTTTACCGAAAGGAACTGCGTCAGATGAACAGATCCGAAAGCAAATATTTTAAAACAGCCTGTCTCATGGACGAAGCGCTGATATCGTTACTTGAAGAAAAAGATTACGAATATATCACCGTCAAGGAAATATGCCAAAAAGCCGGCGTCAACAGGTCGACTTTCTATCTTCATTACGAGGGTATCCACGATCTTTTAGCTGAAACTTTAAAGTACAGCGACAATCTTTTTATGAAACAGTTTTCAGCCTCGTCCGCACCGACTGTCGTGGCGGAAAATATTCCGTCTGCTCCGCTTGATACGCTAATTCTCACTAATGAGCGATATCTTGAGCCTTTCTTGAATTTTGTACGGGATAATAAATCGCTGTACATGGCGGCGTACAAAAATCCCGCCTGTCTTAAAACCGACAAGCAACTTGAAATGATATCGAACCAAGTGATAAAACCTATCATGAGCCGATTTAACATTCAGAAAAGTGACCAGAAATACTATATCAGTTTCTATATTCACGGCTGTATGGCTATCGTTCGTGAGTGGGTCAATGGCGGTTGCGAAGAAGAAATAGAAGATATAGAACGGGTGATCATCGACTGTGTACGCCCGAATATAGAACAAGGGATAAAATATGAGAGATAAAATTAAAGAGCTTTTGCCGCTCGAAAAAAATAATTACCGAGACAAGACGGTGTTTTTCTCGAAAATATCAATGTTTCTCGGTCTTGCATTTACTTTTTATAACGGGTTTTTGGGACTTAAGTACAACTCGGTGTGGAACAAATCCATTTGCGTTTATTACTTTCTTCTCTCTGCGGTGCGTGGCGTTATTATATTTTCAAACAAAAAGTACGGATTCGAAAGTCACAGCCGCAAAAAGAGAAAAATCTATCTTTCAACTCACCTGTTGTTAATACTTGTGTGTATGTCGCTTGTCGTGCCGATATCGGTGATGATAAACGAGGGTCGCAATTATAATTACGGCTCAATTCCGGCTATAGCTATAGCTACTTATACAACCTACCGAGTTGCCTCAAGTGCCGTACATTTTAAAAGGTCACATTATAACGCCGACCCCCTCGTTGCCGAAATGCGAACTATAAATATGATAGACTCTCTCGCCGCCGTTTTGACTTTGCAGGACACTCTCATAACGACCTACGGCACTGCCGACAGCAACATGAGGGTGATCTCGGTTTGGACGAGTGCGGCGATTTTGGATCTAATTCTCGTCGTCGCTATAATTTCGTTTTTTAAGCCGAAAGAAAGTTTTGATTAAGCGAAAATTTTTATTTTTTATACTTGTTCACATGTACCGAAACGACAAAAATGTACAAACGGTAAAGTTATTTTTTATTCAACTTGACAACTGTCTCGCCACAATGTATAATTGTGACGAGATAATTTTTCTGCCGAAAAATCGGCACTACAGGAGGAATATGTATGAATTTTTATGATGTATTATCAGAAAAAAGAAAGAGCGTTCCGACCCCCGACAACATAGTCGACGCCAACGGAAACGCTTATTTCGGAACATTCGACAAAGAGTTTCCCAAAATGGACTTTTTGAAAATCAACAAGCCCTCGGTTTTGCCCAACAAGTTTAACAAAAACAGACTGACGCTTTGGGAAGCTATCGAACTTAATTTGAAAGACATCACCGTGCTTACAGCTGTTTGTAACATGGGCGTTGCGGCAACGGCTGTAACGATCATCTATGACAAAAACACGAAAAAGGTAACGAAATTCCAAGAACTTTACGACCCGTCAAAAGCGATAATTTCCGACACACTTTTAAACGGCGACACCACTCGTTCACTCGGAAAGAAAGTCAGATTGGAATGCGTCAACCACTTTGAAAACGGTCAGGCATTCGTCAAAGGTCAGGCTACGAATTCAAACGGCGATTTCGCCTGCTACGATGTTCAACTTGACAGAGTTTCTCTTCCGAGCGTCGTTTCGATACCGTTCGGCATGAACAAACCGCTTTACTCGCAAAAAGACCTTTTCCGTCTCTCCGGCTGGGTTATGGTAAACGGCGTCAAGTACGAAACAGACGACGAAAGCACCGCAATAATCGACGACCACAGAGGTT
>CAZBXS010000116.1:0-4563 GCA_964495955.1 uncultured Faecalibacterium sp. | reverse complement strand
TCGCTTTGACGGTATTCCAAAATCTCCCCGTTGACGGCATTGTCGTTGTCGCAACACCGCAGGATCTTGTATCTATGATAGTCAAAAAGGCTCTTAACATGGCTGAACTTATGAACATACCCATTCTCGGTATTGTCGAAAACATGAGCTATTTTGAGTGTCCCGACTGCAAAAAGAAACACTACATTTTCGGTGAAAGCAAGGTTGACGAGACGGCGGCACAGTTTGGTTTGCCCGTACTTGCGAAACTGCCTATCGATCCGAAAAACGCAGAACTTGCCGACAAGGGCGCTATAGAACTTGCCGATACCGACAAAATCAATGACGGTATTGACATGATGCTCAAGAGAATACTTGACTGACGTGTAGGCGGGCGCAGTAGCGAAGCGAGTGCCCGCCGCCCGACTTTCAGCTGTAAGCGAATACGCAGGGCACTGCTTAGTACTGCACCTGCGGTGCGCACACGCAGTACCGCTACGCATTCGCTGCCGCCCCTTCGCCCCGGCACCCCTCCCGGTGCAAAATTTCACATAGGAGAACAACCATGGCTATAGAAAAAGTCAGAGAATACTTCAAACAGTTCGGCATGGAGGACAAAGTCCTCGAATTTGACGTTTCAAGCGCAACAGTCGAATTGGCAGCTCAGGCTCTCGGCGTCGAGGGTGCAAGAATTGCTAAGTCCATGTCGTTTAAAGTCGGCGATGAACCGATACTCATTATTGCGGCAGGCGACGTCAAAATCAATAACCGCAAATACAAAGATACTTTCCACACGAAAGCTAAAATGCTTGGGTTCGACGAAGTCGAACAACTTATCGGCCACGCAGTCGGCGGAGTTTGCCCGTTCGCCGTAAATGACGGCGTCACGGTGTACTTAGACGAAAGCCTCAAACGTTTTGAAACCGTCTTTCCCGCTTGCGGAAGCAGTAACAGCGCTATAGAGCTGACAATACCCGAAATGGAAAAATATTCCGGTTACAAGCAGTGGGTAGATGTAAGCGAAGTCAGATCTTAAATTTAGGTGCCAAGCGGTAGGTTGTAGGTGCAGTTACGGCTGATTTCACACATCGGAAAATCCGTAAAACTCTCCCTACTGTCCGTTACCCCAAAATAAAATGTACATCAAAAAACCGAGGGCGAACCCTCGGTTTTTATTATATATTAAAAGTATTTCTGCTTATTTCTTTACGGTTTCTTTTCCCGCTTTTGCCATCGCCTTTTTCGTCATCGCTTTGGTGTACGCATTCAAGAGGAATGTACAACCGAGGTTGAGGATCAACGAACCTAAGAGCAGTGACAAGAGATAGCTCGGAAGTTTCGATACAACATAGTCCGCCTCGACGAACGCAATGATAAGGTATATGAAACCGACGTTGTTGAAGAAAAGCGGCAAGTACGGGTTGAGAAGTATCAGCATCGCAATTGAGATTACAAGCGGAATTGCGACTGCGACGAGGTACGACACGCCTTTTCCCATCAGCGCTACGCAGATGTAGCCGATAGCGGCGGCGAAAAGCAATCCGACCGCACCGCCGACAAGCGTGTGCCAAAAACGCTGTTTATATGTAAGCTCTTCTTGCATGAAGAACAGGGTAACTGTTGCGAAAAATGCCCAGTTGACGATTTGGATCGAGCTGTCCGCCCACAAGCCGTGTACCGCTTGGTAGATGATGTTCCACAGCGCTATCCAGACGAATGTGACCAGCAGTGCACCCATTCTGCCCTTTGCGGGCTTGTGTAAGAGCTTGAAATTTTCTTTTGCTTGATTGTTTTCCATAAATTGTCCTCCGTTTGATTTGATTTTTGGGGATAGTTTCGGGCGTTTTGTGTACGTGTGAATGACTTGAGATACCGCAGTTTTTTCGTGGCGGTAAGTCCGAAACAAGCGAAGTCTCAATTGATTCGTACGTAAGAAGTTTCCCTCTTACAAGCGACTCTGTGTACAAAAGAACGAAATTTCGCTTTTTTCGGACAGGCTCGTTACATTCCCGTTGCCCGAATGAATGTTACCATATTATTAACATATAGTCAATCGTGGATAAACAAAAGACATTAAAATTTAAATGAATGACTGATTTTTGACGTACAGGCGAGTGAAATCGTTTTCGTACAGCCTCGGTGGCAACGACGAAAACATCAGCAAGTACAGACACATTAGCAAGTACAAAAAAGTAAAAATAAAATAAAGCGCAAAAACTCCCGACCGCTTCGCAGTCGGGAGCTTGGTTAATATGTATTAGTTTTTTCGGTTAGTATCAGTTTTTATTTCGTTTCGGTTGATATCAATAATGTGCCGCTCCGCAGTCACATGTTTTGTTTGTTCCGAAAACCTTCCAGAAAATTCTCATAATTTTGTAGATGAATCCCATAAAGCCTGTCTTGTGGCACATACAGTCGCAAGCGACGGGCACCGGTTCGTCGTCGATTTGCGAATTCTCATCAACTATAGCGTAGAAACTGAAATGTGTCGCCTCAAAATAAATGTACCCATTCTCAACAAAACTGTCAAGTTTTTCAAGTTTGCCGTTTGATGAAACATAATATGCACACGTTGAATTCAAACCATAGTCTGCCGGTAATTCAACTTTCACCCATACAGAGCCATTTGGTTGTACAGGTTTACCGTCATTGTACGGGGTTATATCCAACAACTTTTTACGGTTACCGGGTTTTTGATTTTCAAGTGCGTTGTAAACATTACCACTTGTTACTTCACCAACTGTCAGTGTTACATCGCCGTCAAAATCTCCGTTTGCATAGACAAGTGTTACTCCCGACGGTTTGTCTTGAGCTTCTATCTTTTTCAGTTTATCAACTATCGCCGTCTCGGTATCACCGCAAATCAGGCAGGTTTTTGTTTTAACTCCTGTACTGAAAACTGTCGGCTCGGTCGTAACTTTCCAATCACTGTAAATGTGACCGTCGAAATCATCAAGTGCTACAAACGAAACGTCGTTATTACTGTGGTTCACATCATAGAAATGCTCAACAGTTGTCCCCTTGTAGCCATAGAGTGTAAATCCGTGTGCTTCCTTGATATAGTCCCACCGTGTTGCATCGGCTACATACATATATGTTGTCAGATTAAGTATATATCTGTCCATGTAATGACCGAACAAGTATTCATAATCGCCGATTTGTACATCTTTCGGCATTATAAGCGAAGTAAGGTTTTGTGCCCAAATGCCCTCGACATACTTAATGGTATCTGGTACTTTGTAAACTGTCATCTCCGAAGCCTGCGGATAAGATATTATTTTGGTGATTTCTTTGTCATACAATACGCCGTCGATAACGGTAAAGTTGTCATTACCATCGGCAAGTTCAATAGCCTTAAGATCAAATGTATTGTTAAACGCATCATCGCCTATAAATTTTACACTCTTGGGAATAACAATACTTTCAAGACCGCTGAATCTAAACGCTGCTTCTCCGATACTCTCAACGCCTTCCTCTATAGTTACGCTCTTTAGTCTCGGAGTACCGCAAAAAGCTCCTTCCGAAATTTCTTTAACCGTAGAGGGAATAGTAACGCTTTCGAGATTTGAAAAGTAAAATGCACTCTCGCCGATTTTCGTGAGATTTTTTCCGAAAGTAACTTTCTTAAGATCAAATGTATAGACAAAAGTTTCGCTTTCGATAGTCATTACACTGTCAGGCATTACAACTTCTTCAAGATAAAGTGCAAATACAAATGAATATCTGCCGATAGTTTTTGTCCCGTCGGGGACAGTGTATTTTCTGTTCTTGTTACCCATGGGATAGCAAATAAGTTTATTGGTTGCTTTTTCGAAAAGCACACCGTCTACCGTGTAATAATATTCATTTTCTTCGGGCATATAAAATGCAGAAAGATGGCGATTATCGTAAGTTATGCTTTCTTCGATTTTGGTTATGGTTTTCGGGAATGTTACATCTTTTAACCATCTGCACCCGTCAAACGCACCGCTCTCAATTGTTGTGATAGTGTATCCATTGACCGTTTCGGGAATAACAACGCCTGTTCCGATATACTCGTAGCAACCGATAACCGACGCATATCCCTCGTCGGCGTAAATTGCAAATGTTAGGTCGCCTTCGGTAACTTCCTGCGGTTCTTCAGACGCAAATGCCAAGCCGAATGTCATCGGCATAAGTCCGACTACCATTAAAGCCGCTAAAAACAGCGATAACAGTTTTTTGAATTTGATGTTCTTCATACTATTACATACTCCTTTTAAAAGTTTTCCGACCGCACTTTAAAATTACCGCAAACATTCTAAAAATATCGCTCGGATAATTAAATTATATTCGATTTTCTAACAATGTCAAGCCATTTATTAAAGTTTATTTAAATTTATGAACTTTTCCAACACTCGCCCGTACCTGTGTTGGATATCTCAAACGAAAGTCGGGAGGTCGCCCGTCGATAAGCATAAAAAAAGAGCCTAAAAAGGCTCAAGAAAAAATAAAAGCCACTCGAAAGAGTGGCTTTTTCACTGTACCCTAAAAACTAAACAAAGCGAAGAATGTGAGAACATCCACAAAAAAGTACCAAGAATATGGTCAAGCCCTCGACCTATT
>CAZBXS010000115.1:0-4586 GCA_964495955.1 uncultured Faecalibacterium sp. | reverse complement strand
ACGACGCACCTCGAAGGCGCACACCGCAGGTGTGCTGTCTGAGACGGTGCACGAGGACGTCGCCGGATGTAAAGATTAGCCGTTAGATTTTGCTTGGCGTTCCCTGTAGGCAATTAGGGGCGTCTCAAATTCGAAATACGGAATGGTTGTACTTGTTGATTTGCGGTTCTTTGGATAGTTTCTTCTGCGACCAAACCCCTCAGGCGAGACTGAATTCGAGCAGAAACTAAATCTCGTCTCTCCTGTAGGGGAGATGTCACGCAAAGCGTGACAGAGGGGTACGGACACAGAAGAAATTACAAATAGATGCAAAAACCGAAATTAACCCCTCCGTCAAGGCTCCGTCTCGCCACCTCCCCTAAAGTAGAGCCAAACCGAGTTTAAGAGAAATCCACTTTCATCACTTCTTACCCATTACCCTTTACTTCTTACCTGTGAGCGAAGCGAGCAACCCCCACGAAATTTAATCAAAAAAGCGGTTGATTTTTTTATTCATATGTATTATAATAATCTAAGCATTACAGCTAACGCAGTGAGATATGTTATTTTGGTCATGTGCCGTGCGGGTCCTGTGCGACGGGAGATCGTGAACCATGTCAGGCGGGGAACCGAGCAGCATTAAGCGACACGACCGTGCGCCACAGTACGCCTGCACGGTGCATGACCGAGCTAATATGTTTCGCTGCGATTTTGTTAAAACGGAGGTGTTTGGCTTGTATCAGGTACTCTACAGAAAGTGGCGTCCACGCATATTTTCCGATGTCGTCGGTCAGCCTCATATAACTTCAACTCTCAAAAACGAAATAGAATGCGGAAGACACTCTCATGCCTACCTTTTCACCGGATCGAGAGGTACAGGCAAAACGACCTGCGCCAAAATACTCTCGAAAGCCGTCAACTGTTTACACACGGTGAACGGCGACCCTTGCAACGAATGTGAAATATGCAAAGGCATCGACAACGGTACAATAATGGACATTATCGAAATCGACGCCGCCAGCAACAACGGCGTCGACAACATTCGAGACATAAAGCAGGAAGCGAACTTCACCCCTGCCAAATGCAAGTACAGGGTATATATCATCGACGAAGTACACATGTTATCGACCGGAGCATTCAATGCTCTTTTGAAAACTTTGGAAGAACCGCCCGAACACGTCAAGTTCATTCTCGCTACGACCGAGGTACACAAACTGCCTGCGACGATACTTTCACGCTGTCAGCGTTTCGATTTTCGCCGTATTCCGAGCGAAGATATGCTCAGCCGTATGAATTTCATCGCACAGCAAGAGGGTATAACCTTGGAGACCGACGCCGCAATGCTCATTTCGAGAATATCCGACGGCGGTATGCGTGACGCTCTGTCACTGCTTGATCAGTGTATGGGCAGAAATTCTCATATAACGACATCTCTTGTCAGCGAAGTTGCCGGACTTACAAGCAAGGACTACCTGTTTAGGTTAGCCGATGCGTTGTGTGACAACAACTGTGCTCTTGCTATGGAAATACTCGATGAACTGCACTCGTCCTCATGCGACATGGAGAGACTTTGCAGTGAACTTATAAACCACTACCGAGCTTTGATGGTCACAAAAACCGTCGCACATGCACAGGATATACTTGTATCGACAAAAGAAGAATTCGAACAGACGAAAGAGCAAAGCGAAAGGTACACGCTCGAAAAAATTCTTTATTGCGTCGACCTTTTACAGCTGACGCTGACGAACATGAAACGTGGCGTCAACAAGCGTATAGAAATGGAAATGGCGGTCATCAAGCTCTCATCTCCCGAACTTAACGCCGATATTTCGTCTGTACTTTCAAGGATATCCGCTCTCGAAAGTGCCTTGAAAAACGGCAACTTTAAGCCGTCGGCTCCACTCACACGTACAGAAAAAAGAGAAGAAAGCGTAACCGAAAAAGTTACCTCATCGGAAGAAAAGCGACCCGAAAATGAGCCGTTTTCCTCTGCCGATGCTGTTGTACAGGCGACTGCCGACGAAAACGAAGAAAAAAGCGACGGCGAACAGTCCAACGAACCCTTTGTACGCTGGGCAGAAGTCGTTCAGGAAATAAAGAAAACGAACTTACCGCTGTGGGGCGTACTCGACAACTCGGAAGCATATGTGCGTGGCGATTTTATACTTGTGGACTGTCGCTACCCGACTTTCAGTTCGCTGATAAGGCAAGGCTCAAACGCCAACGACGTCAAAAAGGCGATATATGCGATTACGGGCGAAAGAAAACGTTTGGGAATTTTCAAGCGTGAAGAGGAAACGCCGAAAGCAAAAGGCAACGACCCACTCGACGACCTAATATCGAAAATGCGGTCATCGGAGATAAAGGTAAACTTGGACGAAACACCGTTTTGATAAATTCGAAATTCGAAATTTGGAATACGAAATTCGGAATTGTTGTACTTGGTGGTTTGTGCTCCTTTGGGGAGTTGCTTCTGCGACCGTCAACCCCTCCGTCACGACTTACGTCGTGCTACCTCCCCTTGCACAGTGGAGGCTTAGTGTGCGGACTTTTAGTCGGTGCATTTGTATTTATGTTTCTGCGAAACTCGTTATATTCGGGTGCGGGTGCCCCGCCCACAATTATTCATTATTCATTATTTATTGTGAGCGAAGCGAACCCAGTCCGTATTCCGTCTACAATCATTCAATAATCAAAATAATCAATATTCATTTATATAATATAATATCCAACTAATCGGAGGTCAATAATTATGAAAGCAAGAATTCCCAATCAGCCGAACCGTGCCGATATGATGAAAAGAATACAGCAGATGCAGGAGGATATCCAAAACGCACAGGCTGAAGTCGAAGCAAGCGAGTTTACCGCAAGCGTCGGTGGCGGTGCTGTAGAAGCTGTCGTATCAGGTGCAAAAGAACTTAAAGCGCTCAACATTAAACCCGATGTCGTCGATCCCGAAGATGTCGAAATGCTCAGCGACCTTGTCATAGCCGCAGTAAACGAAGCTATGAGAAAAGCCGATGACGCAATGAGTAGCAAAATGGACGCCGCACAGGGCGGTCTTGCGGGACTTAATATCCCCGGTTTGTTCTGATATGGCGATATATAATGTCGGTGCACTTGCAAGGCTTATCGAACAATTCGAAAGAATGCCCGGCGTTGGTCATAAAAGTGCACAGAGAATGGCTTTTTACGTACTCAATTTAAAAAAAGAAGATGCGGAAAAGTTTGCCGAGTCGATACTTGCGGCGAAAGAAAAAATCCGCCGTTGCAGCGTATGCTGTAATCTCACCGAAGACGAAGTTTGTTCCATATGCGCTTCTCCAAAGCGTGACAGAAGCAAAATTTGCGTTGTCGAAGACCCACGTGACGTCATAGCGTTCGAACGTACCCACGAGTATGACGGACTTTATCATGTACTTCACGGCGTAATATCGCCCATGAACGGCGTCGGGCCCGAAGACATCGCTTTTAAAGAGCTTATTTCACGCCTTAACGACGACACTGTCAAGGAAGTCATCATGGCGACCAACCCGACGGTAGAGGGCGAGGCGACGGCGATGCTCATTTCACGCTACATCAAACCGCTCGGAATAAACGTCAGCCGTCTGGCTTACGGCGTACCTGTAGGCGCCGACCTCGAATACGCCGACGAAGTGACATTGACACGTGCGCTTGAGGGAAGACGGGAAATTTGATTTTTTGTTGTACAGGCATATGCGGTTCCGGCTTTTGATTAAATCTGACGATATCGGACGGCATTCGCATGTACAAAACAAAAACAAAAATAAAAACAAACGCAAAATCAACCGAAACGGGAGGTGATTGAATATGGAAAAAAGCGACGAAATCAAGATTGTTGCCCAAAACAAAAAGGCTCTTCACGACTATTTTGTACTTGAAAAATACGAAGCCGGTATCGAACTTTTCGGCACCGAGGTTAAAAGTATCCGACAGGGGCGTGTCAATCTAAAAGATTCGTGGTGCTCGATCGAAAAGGGCGAAATTTTCGCCTTGGGAATGCATATCAGTCCCTACGAACAGGGCAACATATTCAACAGAGACCCGATGAGAAAAAAACGGTTGCTTATGCACAAGAGAGAAATCAGCAGATTGCTGTCGAAAGTCAGGCAGGAAGGCTTGACGATGGTACCCCTTTCGGTGTATTTCAAAAACGGCAGAGCGAAACTCGAAATAGGTCTTTGCAAAGGTAAAAAGAACTACGACAAACGGGAAACCGCCGCCAAAAGAGACGCCCAAAGGGATATCGAACGTGGCATGAAAAGCAGAGAATTCTGAAAATGCGAAATTCGGAATTCGAAGTTCGAAATGTTTTGCGTGGCGAATTACAGCGTTACAGTGTAGCCATCTTATCGCCCATTAGACTAAGACAGTTTGAAGTCTAAATTAAACTGCGATGCGAAGCGAGCAAGCAAAACAAATGGTGCGGACAGGTTTTCCGCTGTCCGCAAATTAACAAGTACAATAATTTCGAATTTCGTATTCTGAATTTCGAATTTATACCCACGGGGCCGAAAGGATTTCGACGGGAACCTTGAAGCACGGTAAGCGAGTAGCGGTGCGGAACCGCTTTAAAAGCCGCAAAT
>CAZBXS010000114.1:0-4635 GCA_964495955.1 uncultured Faecalibacterium sp. | reverse complement strand
ATGCCCGATTGCACGCAAACTGTTGCGTTTTGGGTGCGAAGCAGTTTTTTAAGGATAGATTTTCGTCAAGGCAAGGCGGAAACCGCAAGCAAGGCTTCCGCCTTGCGAGGATTTCCAACGCAGTATTGGCGAAAATATGCCTTAAAAAACCGTGTTGTGTTCGACTTTCGTCAGCTTAATTTTCGCACGTGCACTCGCTTCGCTACTGCGCACGTTACGGCGGCTTCGCCGCCTAAACTTCCAACGGTATATCCTGTCTGAGTATTCGCCCGGCTATTCTGACGAACGACTGATATGACGGTCGGTTTTTCTTCTGTGCGACTTTTCCGTATGTTATATCCTCGTCTTCGGGAACTATACCTATCAGCTGTACCATAGTTTCGTCTATGACGCTGTCTATATTTAAAAGTTTTTTCGCCGTAACCGACTTTTTCCTAAACCTGTTTATCACAAGCCTTATATCGTCAAGCCCCATGTCGTACAGCTTTTCGGCGGCCCTTTGTGCGCTTCTGACGCAAACTCTGTCCGAAGTCGAAACTATTACGGCTCTGTCCGCCATCGACGATGCAAGTTCGAACCCTGTGTCAATGCCTGCCGGAGCGTCGATGATTATGAAATCGTAATCTCCGTCAAAGTTTGATATCATCTTTTTCATGCTTTCGAAAGTGAATGTACTTTCAAATCGGAGCGGACAGGTCAAAAGGTCGACTTCACCGCAAGGCACTACAGCCGACGCAGGAAGACAGTTTTCGCTTATAATGTCGCCCCAATCGTACACGAGCCTTTCACCCGTTTCCAAAAGTACGTCTAAACTGCGAAGTCCGATATCGCCGTCGACGAGGAGAACTCTCTGCCCGTATTCTCTCGCAAGTGCCGTACCTATTCCGACAGAGCACGATGTCTTACCCACACCGCCTTTTCCGGATGCTATGAGGATTTTTTCTGCCATTTTCTCACCTTATCCTAAAAGCTCGCCGTACTTCTGCTGTGAGTCGACTTTGTTGTCGGACGAGCCGAAATATTCGTTGATTATGTCAACGGCAAGTGATGCGGTCGACGCACCTCCGCTTGCACCCTCGATAACGATTGATATAGCTATCTCCGGGTTATCGGCGGGAGCGTAACAAACTAAAATACCGTTGTTGCTTTCGACCTGTTTTCCGTTGACGGTCTTTTGCACTGTCGTTGTACCTGTTTTGGCGCATACGGGCACACAGGCATTTTTAAAATAAGCGTCTCCGACTTTGCGCATACCCTGTTCGACGAGATCCCAGCTTGACGAAGAAAAGTCGGCTTTGGAAAGCGTCTGAGTTTCGGTTTTATACAAAGTCTCGGACATATCGCTTGACATTATACTCTTGACATAATGTGCGCTAAGTCTCGTTCCTCTGCGTGCGACCGTTGCGACATATGAGCAAAGTTGCATGGGTGTAAACTGGTTGTTACCGTGACCGATACCTGCCTGTAAAGTAAGACCGGGTGTCCATGTCTCGCCTTTTGCCGCTCTTGAGTCAACGCTGTCGAGAGTTCCCTCGCTTTCGCTAAGTTCAATACCCGTTTTTGCGCCCAGACCGAACATTGTGCTGTATTCGTTGAGCTTCGATATACCCAAAAGTCTTGACACTTCATAAAAGAAAATATTACACGAATTATAAAGTGCGTCGACTACGTTTTGCGTCCCGTGATAGTGGAGACATTTCGGCTGATAGTCGGAATAATATGTGTATATTCTCTTGCAGTTGACGGTGTATGACGAATTGGAAATAATGCCCTCCTCAAGTCCTGCCATAGCTACGGCAAGTTTCATTGTCGAACCGGGAGTGTAGGTACTTTGTATCGCTCTGTTCCACAAAGGTGACAGCTTGTCTTGATTAAGTTTTGACGCATTTTCCCAATAAGTATCGAGGTTATACGTCGGATAACTTGCGGAAGCTATGATGTCGCCGTCGTCGATTTTCTGAACGACTACCGAGCCGACAAGATCATAATCTCGGACATCTTTGAGTTTTTCCGTTACGAGATACTCCAAAGACTCCTGCGCCTTTTTTTGTGTGTTGTAATCTATCGAAAGAATGATGTTACCGCCGTTTACGGGGTTTTTCGTATATACCGTTTCTTTCGTGCCGTCGGCTTTTAATACTACGGATTTTTCGCCGTCCGTTCCACGAAGGTAGCTTTCGAATTTCTTTTCAAGTCCCGACTTTCCTATATTAGCCGTCATGGAATATCCGTCGTCTTTTTTCTCTTTGTATTCCTCGGCGCTGATAGCTCCGACTACGCCTATTATGTGAGGCGCTATCGAGCCGTCGGTATACTGTCTTTTTGTGACTATCTTGACATCGACGCCTTGATAAAATTCGCTGTTCTCTTTTATCGTGGCTATAAGTTCACTTGATACTTCGTCGGCGAATGTGTAGGGATTTGACGATGAAAACATTTCTTTTTTCATTCCGTAACATACGGATGCTATTTTTCTCGCCTGTTTTTTTGAGTATCCCTCTAACCCGTACCTTTCAATGAGCGCATCAAGGCAGTTTTCGGCTGTCGCATATTCGTTGAGATTCAAGAAGTCCTTTGACTTGAGATAGGATATGTCGGACTGCCTGTCGGATATAAATTTCGCTTTTCCGTTTTTAATTTTTATCGGCAGGTCGTCGTTCCATTCTTCTTTTCTTTCATCGAAAAGTTTTATAAGAGAATCTATTATTGCGACACGGTTTTCCATTTCTTTTTGACCGGGGAAATAGTCCGCTTCGAATATCAGCGAATTTATCTGTTCGTTCGTGACGAGAAGTTTTCCGTTTCTGTCGTACATTTCACCTCTCGTAGCCTCGACCTTTACTGTCGAGACTTTGACGGCTTTTTCCGAACCGGATTCACCGTTTACGATTTGTACTTTGAACAGATTAGCGCCGAAGATGAGAAATATCGCAAAAACGACACCTATCAATATTCTGTTTCTTCTGTTAAGAACTTTGATTTCCATTTTTTCTCTCTTTCGTCAGTCCTGTTGAGACTGCGGTTTTTTAAATTTAAGTGCTATTGCTCTTATGAAATAATAGTACAGCGGAGTGAGTGCCACGGTATAAATCACGCTGACGAGATATACTTTCAAGTACATTTCGCCCGTACCGCTTCCGCTTGCATGTACGGAAAAAATTAACCAGTACAAAGTGGCGCAAAGGAAGGAAAAAAACGAGCTGTAGACTATGGCGGTCACAATGTTATTTCGCATGTAGCGACTGATAAGATACGAACACGCATAACCTGTACAGGTCAGGAAAATTATGTAGTATCCGTCAATGTGTGCAGAATAAAAATCCCATGCGAAGCCGGCGAAAAGACCGAACATCATACCGGCAACATCTCTTTCGAACATTGCGATACTTATAACAAGAGGTATCAACAGCATAGCAGACGCATTTTCGATTTTCGGGAACAAACCTTTAGTATTTTGTAAAATCGCCGTAAACAGTATCAAGAGCGCAAATATCGCTCTTCTTTTGTATTCTTCTTTGTTTTCGGAGAAATGCACTCTTTTCACCGCCCTTTATTCATCAATATCCGATATACCCTGTTCTTTGAAATCGGTTATAACGAAAACATCTTCGAGTTCCGATATATTCACACCCGGTTCTATAACCGCATTTATACTTATGTCGTAATCGTTTTCACGTATGTCGACGACTTTTCCTATTATCAATCCCTTAGGATATATTCCGCCGATACCGGAAGTCGAAACTATTCCGCCGACCGATATCTGCGTCGCCTTGTCAAGACCCGAAAGCATACATTTTCCGTCAAGAGACAGTTCGGCGTTAGTCGTTACATAACCCGATTCTCTCGTTCTCGATTCTATGGCGCTGATATTGACTTTCGGATTGAGGACAGTCCAAACGACAGAATGCGTCGCTTTTACGCTGTGGACGACGCCGACGACATAATTGCCCGATACAACGGGGTCGTTGACACTGACGCCGTCGGACGAGCCTTTGTCGATGATAAACGAATTAAAAGCGTCGAGCGAATCTCTGCCGATAATGTCGGCGGGGCACAGCTGATAGTCGGGGTTGTCTTCTTTTATATCAAGCATGTTCGAATACGAGTCGAGTTTTTTCTTCGCTTCCTCGTATCCGACAAGATCGTTTTCGTACTGTTCTATCTGTTTTTCAAGTTTCTCTATTTCTTCAAGATACTTTGTGCTTGACTGAAATTTAAGTCCCAAATCTCCCATTTTTTCCGAAACGAGAGCCGAGAGCTTTTGTATCGGTTGCATTACCGCACCGAAAACATTTCCGGCAGGTGACGACTTCGAATTCGTCGCCACGGCAATAACACAGCCTATCGCAATTGCGACTATAATGCACAAAAACGCCTTGAACCTTTTGCTGTTTAATAAATGCTGCATAATTTTTCTCCGAATTTGTGAGATAACAGACAGGCTGAAGAAAGGCTTTTAGCCCTCTCCAGCCCTTGTTATACTTCTATTAACCGTTATAAGATTTCGAAACTATGTCCAGAGCGTTAGACTCAAGGCATATACCTGTTCCGCTATGTGTACGGGCATTCTCGTCTCTTGGCTTATAAGTTTGTCGAGACCTCTGAGAAGTGCACCGCCACCTGTGAGCATAATAC
>CAZBXS010000113.1:0-4702 GCA_964495955.1 uncultured Faecalibacterium sp. | reverse complement strand
GGGCTGTGGGAGCGGACAACGAAATGTCCGTCGGTGTTCACATAGCAGTAATTTCCGTCGGGCGTGTAATCGAACGAATTAAGATAGTCGGAAAACGACATTATATATGTACCGTAAGCGTCGTAAAGTTCGCTTTCGGTTGCAGTGTCAAGGTACTCAAGGAGAATGAACGACAATTCTTCGTTACCGAGGGTAGTGTCGATTACGTTAAATCCGGTCTCACCGTCGCCGTTTTCAAAAATACCCTCTAAGCTCAAATCGTTTTTGTGACCGTTAGATGTGTCGTATATCAAGCATTTTTTGCCGTCGGTTTTGTAGAGAAAGCTCAAAGAGCCGTTGCCTGTCAGTATGTTCGATATTCTTTTGCCGTTGTATTTTGACTTGAACGAATCGAGAAATTGACCGTTTGCGTCGTATCTTTTAACTTCACGGCTTTCGTTATCGGAGCAAACAAAACATTTTTGCTGAGAGTCGTATACCAAAAGGTCGAAATCTTTTTCGAGAAGAATGTTTCCGTTGAAGTCGCAAAGGTTGTACTTCTCGGCTGAATTTGAATTGAAAACGGTGAAAACGCTGCCGTACATTTTTAAAATGCGGTAATTTCCGAGTTTTATTTCGGTCAGCAGTTCGCCATTTTCGTTGACGCATACGGTTTTCGTACCCTTTTCGCCGTAGTTGACATCGAAAATAAACTTACTGTTTTTTGCGTAATAGACACTTTCGATAACGCAGTCAGGCATTGCGTCTTTCTGAGAGAAAAGCGTTTTACCCGAAAATGAGTACAGGGTAACAAGTCCGTCACCGTCGTGAGCTTCGATGTAGTTTTTTTCTTCTGTTTCCGAGTACACAACATTGTCCGCTTCTTTAATCCACGAGCCGTCACATGAGATGATGTAACTTTTCTGTGTAACATCAAAGGCGTTCAAGCCGGTAAGATCCTCGGCTGTTGTTATAAACGAATTTGCATAATAGGCAGTTTCTCCGTTTGCGGAAGTCAAAGTCCGAACTTCGTCATATATTCCGTCAACAATGATTTTTCCGTCAGATGTAGCAAAGCCGTAACTTGACGCCGTGACGGGCATTTCGTCGGAGTTTTCATTCACAGAATAAAATTTTCTCACTTCGGAAATGAACGGCACTATCATGCCGTAGTTATCCGAGACGGTAAACTCGGCGATAGGCCCGCCGTAGTAATATTCTGTTTTCTGCGTGCTCTCGATTTTACTCATGTCGGGTAATTCTTTGAGCATGAAATATTTATCATCGCTTTTTACATTACCGCAAGCCGTAAACAGCGATAACGCCGTTATAAGACATAAAGTCAAGGAAAGATATTTTTTCATTTTATCACCACTTTTGTTGAATTCGAAATTCGAAATGCAAAATTCAAAATTGATTTGGTTTTAGTTTGTGCTTTTTGGCAGTTGGTTCTGAGCTTATCAACCCCACTATCTGCCGTAGGCGGAGATTTCCCATAAAGGAGTGACGAGGGCACACTGTGTGCACTTGTGCTGAAAGTTGGTGTAAGCAAGGTGTTTCGTGCGAAGCACGAAACACCCCAAATCCTCCCTCAAACATGAGGGAGGTGGCACGACGCAAGTCGTGCCGGAGGGAGAAGTAATCGGCGTAGATGAAATTAGTTTACATTCGCAGAGATTGAAGCGAGCACTTGTCTCTCCTTTAGGGGAGATGTCACGCAAAGCGTGACAGAGGGGTTTGGTTTGCTACGCTCATAGGTAAGAAGTAATAGGTAATAGGTAAGAAATGACCGAAATTCCGTACTTTAAGCCTCCCTTGTGTAAAGGGAGGTGGCGTGGCGTTAGCCACGTCGGAGGGATTGCGGACGCAGTAGCAACTATCCAAAGACCCACAGACTAACAAGTACAATAATTTCGAACTTCGCATTCCGCATTCAAAAAATCTGTCGCCTAAAACACAACCTCCCGCCGAAGTCGGCGGGAGGTTTTCTATCATTATTCGGCGGCTTCCGCCTTTGCTTCTTCGATAACTTTTTGTGCTATCTGTGCCGGTGCGTCTTGGTAGCGGGCAAATTCAAGCGAGAAGTGACCTCTGCCTGCCGTGACTGAACGAAGGACGATAGCGAAGTCGCCCATCTCAGCCATCGGAACTTCAGCTACGAGTTCCTGCATCTTCGGCTCGTCAGCCGGCCCCATACCCAAAACGGCGCCACGTCTCTTGGTGATGTCGCCCATGATATCGCCGAGGTTATCGTTGGGCATATACGCCTTGAGAGTACCGATAGGTTCGAGAATAGAGGGGTTAGCCTGCGGTATAGCGGCTTTGAACGCAAGGGAAGCGGCTGTCTTGAACGCCATTTCCGAGGAGTCGACCGGGTGGTACGAACCGTCATAAAGTACGGCTTTGAGACCGACCATTGGATAGCCTGCCATAACGCCTTTCTGTATGCATTCACGAAGCCCTTTTTCAACTGCCGGGAAGTAGTTCTTCGGAACAGAACCGCCGACAACTTCGGTCTCGAATATCAAATCGTCTGTTTCAGCCGGCTCAAATCTGATCCATACATCGCCGAACTGACCGTGACCGCCGGACTGCTTTTTGTGTCTGCCTTGTACAGATACAGTCTTTCTGATGGCCTCTCTGTACGCTACTTTCGGTGTCTTCAGATCTATGTCAACGCCGAACTTAGCCTTGAGTTTTGATACGATAACGTCAAGGTGCTGTTCGCCGAGACCTGAAAGTATCTGCTCTCTGGTTTCTGTGTTCGTCTCAAACGTGATTGTCGGGTCTTCTTCCATAAGTCTCAAAAGACCTGCGGCAACTTTTTCTTCGTCGCCTTTCTTCTTGACGACAACAGCCATGGAAAGACAGGGCGCCGGGAACTTGACAGAACCCATCTTTATAACGTCGTTAGCCGAGCAAAGCGTATCGCCTGTCTTGACGCCTGCGAGCTTTGTAACAACGCCGATATCACCTGCGGCGATTTCTTTTGCGTCTTCGCTCTTACCGCCACGAAGCGTGATAATTTTGCCCATACGTTCACTTTCGCCTGTACGTTCATTGTAAGCGGGAGTGTCGGCTGTTATCTTGCCCGAAAGTACTTTTATGTATGACATCTTTCCGACGAACGGGTCGGCAACCGTCTTGAAGCAGACAGCGGCGAGAGGGCCGTTTTCGTCGAAGGGAAGAATTTCTTCGTTTCCGTTTCTGACAACTTTTTCGCCTTTTGAGTCGGCAGGTGACTGAGCCGAGTAAACAAGAGCGTCGAGGATAAGTCCGATAGCTTCGGCATTGTAGCCGGAGCAAGCGTATACGGGGTAAATTTCGCCCTGTTCAACACCCATCGTCAAGCCGTTGATGATTTCTTCTTTCGTCAGCGGTTCGCCCTCGAAGAATTTTTCCATAAGTTCTTCGTCAACTGTGGCTACAGCTTCGGCAAGAAGTTCTTTCATCTGATCTATCTTTGCGTCGGACGGGAAGTCGACATATACTTTTTCGTTGTTTTCGTACTTGAAAGCCTTGCCGTTACAAAGGTTGCAATATGCGGCGATCTTTCCGTCTACCGTGTGAGGTACAACGACGGGGCAAACTTTCGTTCCGAATTCAGCCTGGAGAGCGTCGAATGTTTTGTAGAAGTCACGGTTGTCGGCATCGCATTTTGTTACTGCGAAGAAAATCGAAAGACCGTACTTGTGAGCGAGCGAAAATGCCTTTTCCGCACCGACGTCAACGCCACTGCCTGCGGAAGTTACGATAAGAGTGGTTTCAGCCGCTCTCATACCTTCGCTCATACCGCCGGCAAAGTCGAATTTACCCGGAGTGTCGATGAGGTTGATTTTAACATCATTCCATTCAAGCGGCGCAACAGCCGTCGAGACGGAGAACTGGCGCTTCTTTTCTTCTGCGTCGAAGTCCGTTACAGTGTTCGAATCGGTTACTCTGCCCAATCTATCTGTTGCACCGGCAACATAAAGCATTGCTTCTGCAAGCGTCGTTTTACCCTTTCCGCCGTGACCTGTTATGACCACATTTCTGATGTTTTTTGTTCCGTATGTCTTCATATAAGTTACCTCCTTACAGCACAGTCGAGGAAAATGACTGCCTGTTAAATATTCTCCGCTGCCGACATTGCAGCTTACCATTGATTTTAACATATATTATATAGAATTTCAATGATTTTTTGTGAAAAACTTATAAGTTTTTTATCTTTTTTGATTGATGGGGAAAATGGGAATACAAAAACCCACTCGGAGAACCGAGTGGGTGGATAAGCATATATAATAATATACAGGTTATCTCTTTGAGAAGCTGTCACGGCGTAAAGCTGACGAGAAACGAACGCAATACGGTTTTTTAAGGCATATTTTTGCCAATACTGCGTTGGAAATCCTCGCAAGGCGTCAGCCTTGCTTGCGGTTTCCGCCTTGTCTTGACAAAAATCTATCCTTAAAAAACTGCTTACACCCAACACGCAACATTTTACGCTTTAGGCGTATCGTGTTCGTTTCCCGTCAGCTAAAAACAGTCCGGTGGACTGTTTTTAGCTGTGACCGCAGGAGCTATGCTCCGAGGACCCGCAGTGCGAAAGCAAAAACCCACTCGGAGAACCGAGTGGGTGGATAAACATATATAAAATAATATACAGGTTATCTCTTTGAGAACTGCGGAGCACGTCTTGCGCCTTTGAGACCGTATTTCTTTCTTTCCTTCATTCTCGGGTCAC
>CAZBXS010000112.1:0-4706 GCA_964495955.1 uncultured Faecalibacterium sp. | reverse complement strand
CGCTACGCTCACAATGAATAATGAATAATTGTGGGCGGGACACCCGCACCCGATTTTAACGGTGTTTGTGCGATTATATTTAATCTCTGCTCAAACTCACCCTCGGCTCTCCTTGTGTAAAGGGAACTGTCAGCGTAGGCAGACTGAGTGGTACGGTTCGTTACACTCACAGGTAAGAGGTAAAAAGTAATAGGTAAGAAGTGACGGACGCAGTACAAACTAAACCCAATCCCTCAAACTAACCCACACAGTCATTTCGAATTTCGTATTCCGAATTTCGAATTTTCACAAGTTTCGTATTTCGAATTTCGAATTTTCACAAGTATTTACAAAATCTCTTCCGGTTTGTCGATTATCACTTTTGCGCCGCTTTGTTCTAATTCTTCTCTCGTTCTGAAACCCCATGATACGCTGATACAGGGTAAGCCTGCGTTTTCGGCTGTCTTGATGTCGACTTCGCTGTCGCCTACATATATGCAGTTTTCCCTCTGTACGCCCAATTCGTCTATACATCTCCATGTGTTATCGGGGCAAGGCTTTCTGTCGCTTTCGCCGTCAACTCCTTTTGCGTAGTCGACAAGTTCGCCGAAATAGTCGTGGCACAGCTCCTTTACCGCCGAATCGAGTTTGTTTGATACGACGCCTATTTTGTACCCTTTTTCTTTCAGCGTTTTAAGCAACTCTCTCACGCCTTCGTAAGCGTCGGTTTTGTTTCTCATGTTGCCGAGGTAATGCTCACGGAAAACCGAAAATGCCTTTTCGAAATCTTCGTCCGATATGTCGCTCGGTGCACTCTTTTTCATTAAAACACGTACTCCGTTTCCGACGAAACGTCTTATTTCGTCATATGTTCTTTCGGGGTAGCCGAACTCTTTCATTGCGAAATTTACGCTGTCCATAAGGTCTGTCAGCGTGTCGAGCAAAGTGCCGTCGAGGTCGAAAATTATCGCCTGTACGTTTTCATTTAATATCTTTGTCATCAGAAAATAACTCCTTGTAATATTGTTGTCAGTATTGATTGCAGGAAATATGCGCTTATCGCCAATGTGTAGGACGTTCCGCCTTTTCTCATAAATTCGCCCAAACGGGAGCGGTCGTCACCGGCGTGAACGGTGTTGATTTCGTTTATTGTTTTTGTACATTTTTTCTTGTACAGCCTATCGGCAAGAAGTGCCGCAACGAGTTGGAGTGCGAGATTGGACGCAATGAACGCCGTTATAACGGGCATATATTCCTCGGTGGCTTTTTCCATTTCGTCCAAAATGGCGTCCTCGTCGACCGTTGTGTCGCCGTTTTGCAGTTGTTGAATTTGTTCTTGAAGTGAGCTCATTGTTGCCGAAAGTCCGTCGTACGCCTCGTTCAGCGACGGCAGGAAAAGCGTCGCAAGACACACCGTCAAAGTCAAAAATACAGCACCGGCCTTATACATTTTTCTGTAAAAATACCAGATGTGACCGAATATAAACGCAGCGAAATTGAACGTCGGCTTTTTGTTTTCTATTTTTGAAAACTTTCGGGTGTACGAATTAAAATTCACTCTGACGAACGCTCCGAGGTCGTGATTTGAAATTCCGCCCGTTTCGCCATCGTCGTAAAACGCACCGTATACGGCGTCGAAGCCACTGTTTTCGCCGTCGGGACTTCCTTGCTGTGCGGTGTCGCCTGTACTCGAATTTGAAAATTCATTTTCGGGAAAGTACGTGTCGGTGTCTTCCGCTTTTTCGGTCGGTTCTTGTCTATCGTCTTTCTTTCCCTCGACATCAAAAGGCGGTTTGTAGATGTAATTTTCGCTTTCGTCGATTTTTCCCTCCGGCGTGTAGAACAGCGGTTTCCCGAAAATTTCGAACGGCTGACCGCAGTTTTCGCAGTAAGTCGCCTCATCGTCGTTTTTGTATCCGCAGAAAGAACATACCCTGTGGGAATGTGCATGTACCGTCGGTTTCACGTCGGGCTCGGCTGAGTGCTTCGGCTTCCATTCGTAGTTTTCGGCGTGAAGATGTTCGTTGACGCATTTATTTTCCTTTTCGTAACATTCTCTGTGTTGCGGTGTTCCGCATTCGGGACAGACGACAATGTCTTCGCCCTCGGAAATTTTTCTTCCGCAACCTTGGCAGATTTCATTATAGTAATTCATGGTTTTCACTCCTTTATTTGCATTTCATTATATTGTACCTAAAATCAAGCGTAATTTCAACGATTTTAAAAATATTTTATATTAGTGTACAATATCATGGCTTTATTGAATTTAAGTCACAAAGATTTAACAAAGTTTAGCTCGATTTAATCCGTACTGCATTAAATAGTAACAATATGTGATTATAATTTAAACATAAACATAAAGTCATTAACATGGAGGTAAATGTTATGAAGAATGTCAAGAAACTTTTATCGGTACTTTTGGCGTTGACCTTGGCTTTGGCTTTAGCTGTACCGGCTATGACCGCTTTTGCAGCAGATGTCAACTATATCCCGACCGTTCTCGTCGGCGGAAGAAACAGAAATATGCCGATATACACACCCGACGGACAAAAGGTTTTCCCGATAGGCGACAACCTTAAGACCGAAGATATTACCAATGCGGTCATGCACTGCTTGCCGTATCTCGGCGTCGGAATGATCAGCGGAAACTATGACGCATGGGTCGATGAGTTCTATAAGGCAATGGCGCCGTACTACGAAAACATTCTCTGCGACGGCAACGGCGATATCGCACCGACAAGCCTTGAGACGAAATACGATTACACAAATCTCGTCAAGGGTAATTACAATGAGTGCGACTACCGTTTCGAATACGATTGGCGTCTTGACCCGTTCACGACTGCCGATTATCTCGACACGCTTATTAACAACATACTCGATCAGACGGGCGCAAAGAAAGTTTCCATCGTCGCAAGATGCTACGGCTGTAACGTACTTTCGGCTTATCTTCACGAATACGGTATCGAAAAGGTGCAAAACGTAGTATATTATGTTTCGTCGTCTCAAGGTTCATCACTTCGTGCAAGTGAAATGTTCGCCGGAAAGTTCAACATCAATTCAGAGGCTATCGAATACGCCTTACAGACAGGCGAAATCGAAAAAATGTACGAAAGCGTTATCGACGATCCGGCAATGAGAGAGCTTATTATCTCGATGCTCAGTCTCATGAATACGCTTAACACCTTGAATGTACCGATGAGTACGCTCACCGATTTCGTCAACAAAGTATACCCGATGCTCGCCCCGAAGATCGTACCCGCAACTTACGGCTCTTTTGCATCTATTTGGGCGACTGTAGCAAGTGAGGACTACGAACAGGCAAAGAAACTCGTGTTCGCAGGACAGGAAGATGAATACGCAGGTCTCATCGAAAAGATCGACCGCTACCATTATGAAGTACAGGTAAATGAAGTCGAAATGCTCAAAGAGTACAAATCTCAGGGTATGGGTCTCGGAATAGTAGTCGGCTACAACGTACCCAGCTATCTCCCGTTTGTCGAAAGCTCAATGGCTAACAATGACGCTACAGTACTTGTAAAACATGCGTCGTTCGGTGCAACGGCTGCCGATTACGGCTCCGAGCTTAGCGCAAAACAGCTTGAAGGTGTAGATGAAAAGTACATTTCGTCCGACCACATCATCAACGCATCAACCTGTGCATTCCCCGAAAACACATGGTTTATCAAAAATTACATTCACTCGACATTCCCTGTATGTATCGACAAACTCAATTTAGCTATCCTTAAAACGAACGGTATGACAGTCGACACCGACCCGAACTATCCGCAGTTTCTCAAGTACGACAGCGAAACAAAAACACTCTCGAAACTCGAAGACAAACCGGCAGGTAACACGATAGTCGGCCCCACGGTCAGCTTCCTTGAAAAGATATTCAACTTCATCAAATCGTTCTTCGCAATGATCAAAAATCTTTTCAAATAATCGCCGAATTTCTATTAAACGTTAAATCACTTTATACGTTAAATCCACTTATATGTTAATTCCCATTATATGTTAAATCCCCATTAAATCTCCGTGCCTGCGTCAAAAAACGCAGGCACAACCCTTTTAAAGACACAACGGTTTACAAGTACAGTGGCGTGCAAGTACAATTCTTTGCGGACACAACGGTTTGCAAGTACAACGGTTTGAAAAACGGTTCGTTTGATAAAAAGATTAAAGCTCCCGAAAAATCGGGAGCTTAATGTCTGTGCTTATCTTACGCCGTGGAGAATATTTTCGTTGATCCAATCAAGAAATCTGTTCGCATAGGCGAAGAAGTCGCCGAAAAGAAGTTCTAAGAAGTGTTCGAGTGTCATAATATTTCCTCCGTTCATTATTCCGAGTGTAAAACTACACCTCAGTCTACGGACATTTTACTATTATTTTACTTTGTTGTCAAGAGGGGGTGGAGTGGAATGCGGAACTTAGGAAAATTCGAAATTCGAAATGCGGAATTCGAAATGATTGTACTTGTTAGTCTGCGGACAGCGGTCGGTTACTGATATGCTTTACCCCTCAGTCCGCCTGTGGCGGACATCTCCCCTAAAGGTGAGACGAGACCAACCGTAAGCAAAAATCAAACCTTGGCTCACCTTTAGGTTATTCCCCTGTTAGGGGAAATGTCGCAACTTGTTGCGACAAAAGGGTGCCCGTTCCCGGAGGGAAAGCTGGCAAGGCGAAGCCTTGACTGAGGGGTTAAAGCTCCCTTGTGCAAAGTACTCCCT
>CAZBXS010000111.1:0-4764 GCA_964495955.1 uncultured Faecalibacterium sp. | reverse complement strand
TGCTCCCTTAGTGGTGCTCCACTTGAATCCGTCAGTTGCAAAGAGCAGTACATAAATAAGTACAATGAAAGTATAACACGCCAAAGGGAACGGTGTCAAGATTTTTAAGTTTTTCGCCCTGTCGATTTTATTGAAAATTTCGGTGCGGATTTTGTCTAATTTGTTCATTGCAAATGCTTGCTGTTTTTTGAAAAATATGATACAATAAACCGAATAGCATGATTGGAGAAAAAAGTTGAGTAATAAAGTAATTATCGTCGGTGCAGGTGCCGCAGGACTTATGGCGGCTGTGTCCGCAAGTGAAAGCGGAGCAGATGCCGTTATAATAGAAAAGAACGAAAGAGTCGGAAGAAAAATCATGATAACCGGCAAAGGTCGGTGCAATGTTACCAATAACTGTACATTGGTCAACGACCTGATAGCTAATGTTACGACGAACGGAAGATTTTTATACAGCGCATTCACACGCTTTATGCCGATAGACACGATGGAGTTTTTCGAAAATGAGGGCGTCGAACTGAAAGTCGAAAGAGGTAACAGAGTTTTCCCCGTGTCCGACAAAGCGTCGGATATAGTCGATGCGTTAAACTCGGCTGTGGAAAGGTTGGGCGTCGAACGTATACACGGTACCGTCAAGGAAATTTTGACCGAAAACGGTGAAGTCAAAGGCGTCGAGCTCGAAAGCGGAGAAAAAATATTTTCAGACAGTGTTATTGTCTGTACAGGCGGAAAATCCTACAGTGCAACGGGTTCTACAGGTGACGGCTACCGTTTCGCCGAAAGCGTCGGACATACCGTAATGCCGCTCAGACCGTCTCTTGCGCCGATAGTCGCCCACGAGGGCTGGTGCAGTGACGCACAGGGCTTGTCGCTTAGAAATGTCGAAATTACAGTATATGATGCCGAAAGCTACAGAGAAGTTTATCGTGATTTCGGCGAAATGCTTTTTACCCACTTCGGAGTGTCCGGGCCGTTGATACTCAGTGCAAGTACCCACATGAAAGAGCTCGGAAAGAAAAAGTACGAAATATATATCGACCTTAAACCAGCACTGACATTCGAACAGCTTGACAAGAGAGTACAAAGCGACTTTTTGGAGTTCGCAAACAAGAATTTTATAAATTCGCTCGGAAAACTTTTACCGCAAAAATTGATACCCGTAATTGCAAAACTCAGCGGTATAAAGCCGACAACGAAAACGAACCAGATAACCAAAGAAATGCGTCATAAGATAGTAAATCTCCTGAAAGGCTTGAAAGTGACGGCGATAGATTTCAGACCCATAGACGAAGCGATTGTCACTTCCGGCGGTGTAAAGGTCAGCGAGATAGACCCGAAAACAATGCAGTCGAAGATAGTCAAAAACTTGTATTTCGCAGGTGAAGTCATCGACGTTGACGCATATACGGGCGGATTTAATCTACAGATAGCATTTTCAACCGGACACTTGGCAGGTGAAAGTGCGGCGAAAGCGTAAATTTCGGGGCGAAATTCATTCGCCTGTACAAACGGAGGAAAACGAAAATGATAAACATCGCAATAGACGGCCCGTCGGGCGCAGGAAAAAGTACAATAGCGAGAAAAGCGGCGGAAAAACTCGGCTACATTTACA
Source organism: uncultured Faecalibacterium sp. (assembly GCA_964495955.1). GTDB lineage: Bacteria > Bacillota > Clostridia > Oscillospirales > Acutalibacteraceae > UBA6857. Next base: position 3,152 of record CAZBXS010000111.1, on the reverse strand, counting down.
TTGATACAGGCGCACTTTACCGTACTGTCGGAGTAAATGCGCTGAGGAAAAATGTCGACATGACGAGCGATGAAGCGATAGAAGCGGTTTTACCTATAACGAAAGTCGAGATGAAATTCGTTGACGGTGAACAGAGAATGTTCCTTTGCGGCGAAGACGTTTCGAAAGAAATACGCCTGCCCGAAGCGTCAATGGCGGCGTCGAGAGTGTCGGCAGTACCGGCAGTCAGAGCGTTTTTGTTCGATTTACAGCGTGATATCGCCAAAGAAAACAACTGCCTGATGGACGGCAGAGACATCGGAACGGTCGTTTTGCCGAACGCACAGGTAAAAATTTTCCTCACGGCGTCACCTGAAAGAAGAGCCGAAAGACGCTACAAAGAGCTCTGTGAAAAGGGGATCGAGACCGATTACGAAAGCGTTTTGTCCGATATAATCAAGCGAGACTACGACGACTCACACAGAGAAATTGCGCCGTTGAAACCCGCCGATGATTCAGTACTTGTCGACACAAGCGACATCGGACTTGACGAGTCGATTGAAAAAGTCATCTCGGTCATACTTGAAAAAACGGGCGGTACATGTAATGTATAACGAAAGAATAAAGTTAGCTAAAACCGCAGGCTTTTGTTTCGGAGTGAACCGAGCGGTCGATATGCTTTATAAAATGGTAAAAGACGGAGAAAAAGTCTGTACTCTCGGGCCGATAATCCACAATCCGCAACTTATATCCGACCTTGAAGAAAAAGGCGTTATTATAATAGAAAGACCCAAAGATGCACCGACGGGGTACAAGATAGTAATAAGAACGCACGGAGTGACCGAACAGACGGTAGACGAAATAGAGAACCTCGGCAGAGAGTACATCAACGCAACTTGTCCGTTCGTGATGAAAATTCATAAGATAATCAAAGAACACTCGAACGAAAACACCGTAACGCTAATAGCGGGAGACGCTCACCACCCGGAAGTACAAGGCTTCAGAAGTCACTGTAAGGGCGAGTCGTATGTTTATAAAAACGCAGACGAACTTGAAATTTTGCTCGAAAAAAACACCGATTTTTCCGAAAAAGACCAAATTTGCGTTGCTCAAACAACTTTTTCCGTAAAAGAATGGGAAAAATGTTTAAAAATTCTCAAAATCCACTGTACAAATCGAAAGATATTTGATACAATATGCAGTGCAACTAATGAGCGTCAAAAGGAAGCCGAGGAGCTTTCGCTTGAATGTGATGCTATGATAGTAGTCGGGGGCAGGACAAGCTCCAACACATCGAAGCTTAAAACGGTGTGTGAAAAAAACTGTCCGACTTATTTGATCGAAACCGCAGACGAACTGAAAAAGACGGATATCGGCGGCTTTGACTTAATAGGGGTAACAGCGGGAGCTTCAACTCCTGCAGGTATTATAAAGGAGGTACTTTTTACCATGTCCGAAATTTTGAACGAACAGACACCCAATTCAGAAGAAATGAGCTTTGAGGCAGCACTGGAGGAGTCATTGAAAGCAATGAGCACCGACCAGAAAGTGCTTGGCGTTGTTGTAGGTATTGCACCTAATGAGATACAGGTCGATATCGGCAGGAAATACGCTGGTTTCATCCCTGCGGATGAATACAGCAACGACCCGACTGCCGATCCCACAAAAGAGCTTAAGATCGGCGATGAGATCAACCTCATCATCATGAAGACAAACGATGTCGAAGGAACGATCATGCTTTCAAAGCGCCGTTATGACGCTATCGCCGCTTGGGACGATATCATCAAGGCAGAAGAAGAGCAGACGATCCTCGAAGGAACAGTTGCCGAAGTTATCAAAGGCGGCGTTCTTGTATACGCAATGGGCGTACGTGTCTTCATTCCCGCTTCGCTCACAGGTCTTTCAAGAGACGAAGAACTTGACGTACTTCGTGGAGAAAAAGTCAGATTCAGAATCATTGAAGTTAATCAGCAGAGAAGAAGAGCTGTCGGCTCGGTTCGCTCGGTTCTCAGAGAAGAACGCAAGGCTGCAAGAGAAGCATTCTGGGAGAGCGTACAGGAAGGTCAGACCTTCACCGGTACAGTTAAGTCTCTGACATCATACGGCGCATTCGTCGACATCGGCGGTGTAGACGGCATGATACATATTTCAGAGCTTTCATGGACAAGAATCAAGCATCCGTCAGAGGTTGTAAACGTAGGCGACACAGTAGAAGTTTACGTTAAGGCTCTTGACCGTGAAAACAAGAAGATTTCTCTCGGCTACAAGAAGGTCGAAGACAATCCGTGGGAAATTCTCAAGAGAGATTACCCCGTCGGCTCTGTTGTTGACGCTAAGGTTGTCGGCATGACGACATTCGGCGCATTTGCCAACATCATTCCCGGCATCGACGGTCTTATCCACATCTCACAGATAGCTGACAGACACATCGACAAGCCGCAGGACGCTCTCAAGGTCGGCGAAGAAGTCAAAGTTAAGATCACAGAGGTCGACTTCGACAAGAAGAGAGTCAGCCTTTCTATCCGTGCTCTTATCGAGGACGAAGAAACCGAACTTAACGAGGAGGCTACTGAAATTATGGCAGCTACCGAGGAAGCAGAAGAAGCTGTTGAAGAGGCAGTCGTTGAGACTGAAGAAACAGCAGACGCTGAATAATTCCGATTATAACACAGTAACTTTAAGGGTCGCATTTGCGACCCTTTTCGGTCTTTTTCGAAATCTTGTTTATTTTATGAGAAATGAGTTTATTACTAAACACGCACAAGCACCCGCTGAATGCGGGTGCTTGTGCGTGTTTAGTGTTTCGTTTTATACTTAATCCTTACTTCATTTCATTTGTTGCGATGATGTCTGCGCCTGTATCACATATGTTGCAGATTATCACTTCGCCCATTTTTATCGGAGCGTCAACTACTTCATTGTTGATAGCTTCCATGCATTCGAACATCTTGCCCTTGGGTATCGGCTTTGATGTCTTGACGGGTATGACGGGCAGTGATCCGCCGTGAACTCTTACGGTCGAAGTCAACATTCTGACCGGATTTGTACATTCATCATGAGCGTATTTCTCGCCACGCTTACAGGTGTTACCCTTTACGGATACGACCTCGCCTTTGTCGTTTAGCTCAGCTGTGAGCATACAGCCGAGAGGACAGGATACACAAACTAATTCT
>CAZBXS010000110.1:0-4784 GCA_964495955.1 uncultured Faecalibacterium sp. | reverse complement strand
CAAACTAATTCTCGTTTCATATTTATACCTCCACCTTAACGACGATTTCTCTCTTATCAAGTCCTCGCAATTCTTCGGCTTTGATAAGAACATTTTCCATTTCACCCGGGCAGAGCTTGGGTTTTTTCTTTGAATAAAGTACCTTGTCACCGCTTGTTACCACGATTTTCGCACCTTTGAAAACGTCTGTGACACGGAAGTAGAGCTTGACGTCTTGGTCGGTGTTGGCGTTGATGTTCTGCGGTACGATGTATCTGACGCCCTTGTCGGCTTTGGTTGAAATGTACTTGGTGTTTTTGCTCTTTCCTTTTGAAAGAATGTACTTGGCAGCTCCTTCGCCTGCAAGCTGGCTTTCCGCTGTTACATAGTCAACGAGGTCGTGTACTTGTAAGACATTACCGCAGGCGAAAATTCCCGGACGGTTTGTTTGTCTGTACTCGTCAACGATAGCGCCGTTTGTAACCGGATCTATGATAATACCTGCCATTCTCGTCAGTTCGTTTTCCGGAATAAGTCCGACCGAAAGCATAAGCGTGTCGCATTCTACATACTGCTCAGTACCCGGAATCGGACGGCGGTTTTCGTCAACATTCGCTATCGTGACGCCTTCAAGACGCTCTATGCCGTGTGTCTTGATGACCGTACAACTGAGCTTGAGCGGTATTCCGAGATCGTCGAGACACTGTACAATGTTTCTTGTAAGACCTCCGGAGTAGGGCATAAGTTCGCATACCATTTCGACTTTCGCACCCTCAAGGGTCATTCTTCTTGCCATGATAAGTCCGATGTCGCCCGAACCGAGAATAACTATCTTATTGCCCGGCATGTAGCCGTCGATATTGACATATTTCTGTGCCGTACCTGCCGTCATGATGCCCGACGCTCTCGAACCGGGAATGTCCAAAGCACCTCTGGGTCTTTCACGGCAACCCATTGCGAGTATGATGGCAGTCGCATGTATTTCAATAACACCGTCGACATTGTTTGTTGCAACGACGATATTACCCGTCTGTATATCGGTGACCATGGTATCAGTCTTGACGTCAATGTCGGTTTCTTCAACTTGCTTTATAAATCTGTAAGCATATTCGGGGCCTGAAAGTTCCTCACCGAAATAGTGAAGTCCGAAGCCTGTATGTATACACTGTTCGAGAATACCGCCGAGCGTTGCCGCTCTTTCGAGAATGATTATCTTCTTTACGCCGCATTCTTTCGCTTTAAGCGCAGCCGCCATACCTGCGGGGCCGCCGCCGATAACAACTAAATCATATTTTAACATAGCTTCCACCTCACTTCGTTTTGTTATAAAGTATCTTCGAGCGGTTTCCGTGCTTGGTTATCTGATTCATCGGTACATCAAGCTCACGGGCTAAAATTTCGACGACTTTCGAACCGCAGAAACCGGATTGACATCTGCCCATACCGGCTCTCGTTCTTCTCTTTACGCCGTCAACATCTCTTGCACCGCAAGGAGCTTTGATAGCGTCGATGATCTCACCTTCGGTGATACCTTCGCAACGGCAAATAATTCTGCCGTACCTCTTGTCTCTTGCAACGAGAGCTTTTCTTTCTTCGACCGAAAGTTCATTCACTCTTATCGGAGCCGGACGGGTCGAAACGAAGTTTTCTCTCTTTTGATATTCGGGAGCCATCTCCTTGAACATCTTACCGACATATCTTGCTATGGCGGGAGCTGCCGTAAGACCTGGAGATTCGATACCGGCAACATTGATGAAGTGTTCGTTTTTGATACTCGGTGCGATTATGAAGTCGCTGTCCTCGCCCTCAAGGTGAGCACGAAGTCCGGCAAACGATGTGATGGCATTTCTCGTCGTAAGCGTCGGGATAACTCTGTTTGTCGAATACTTGACCTCCATAAGGCCCTCGATAGTCGTGTCAAGGTCTAGCTTGCTGTCGAAGTCAAGGTCGAGAGCTGTCGGGCCCATAAGTACGTTTCCGTGAGCTGTCGGGGTAACAAGTATACCCTTACCCATTTTCGACGGGCACTGGAAAAGAACGTGGTTGACCATTTTTCTCTCTGTCTTATCAAGTAAGTAATATTCGCCCTTACGCGGGATTATCTTAAAGGAGTCGTCGCCTATCATTCTTGCGATGTTGTCGGCGAAAACGCCGGCGCAGTTGATGACGTATTTAGCCTTTATAACACCCGATGCGGTCGAAATTATGAACATATCGTCCTTGTACTCAATGTCGAAAACGCCGCTGTTTCTCTTGACTCTCGCGCCGTTCATAACAGCGTTCTCCGTTGCGGCTATCGTCAATTCGTAGGGGCTGACTATGCCCGCTGTCGGCGCCCACAAAGCACCGACTGCTTCCTCGCTTATGTAAGGCTCCATAGCACGAAGGCGCTCCTGGCTGATGATTTCCATATTGGGCACACCGTTGTTAAAGCCTCTTTCAAAGAGAACGTCAAGAGTGTGCATATCATCCCACGAATAAGCGACAACGAGTGAGCCTATGTTTTTATAGGGTACGGACAGCTTGTTGCAGTAGTACGCCATAAGCGACGCACCCTGAACGTTCAGCTTCGCCTTGAGAGTTCCGTTCTCCGCGTCGAAGCCGGCATGAACGATCGCACTGTTAGCCTTCGAGGTTCCCATTGCAACGTCGTTGCACTTTTCGAGCATTACGATCTTCATATCAAGCTTGCTTAATTCACGTGTGATCATCGCACCGCATACACCGGCGCCGATCACAGCCACATCATATTGCATTGAAAAATTCCCTCCATTTTTGAATTTGTTTCCTTGCTTTTACTATATTAACATTAAAGCTGTAAATAGTCAACAAAAGGTATTTTTTTAACAAAGATTTTTTGTATTTTTTGCCGAATTTGCGGGTGGATAGAGAATTGTTTTTTCAGTGTCGGGATTTTGGGGTGGGGGGAGGGTAAGTAGATTTCGAACTTTCTTATTTTGCACAGTCGCTTTTTTGAAGGTTGTAGGGTAACGGTTGATTTTTTGCATAGCTTTCTTCAAAACCAAAACAGCGGCGGAAAATCCGCCGCTGTAGAAATGAAAGTTATTTCATGTTCTTTTCATAGGACTCGATCATCTTTTTGACCATCTGACCGCCGATGGAACCCGCTTCACGAGAAGTAAGATTACCGTTGTAACCCTGCTTCAAATTCACGCCGACTTCCGACGCTGCTTCCATCTTGAATTTGTCAAGCGCTTCTCTTGCTTCGGGAACCATGCCCTTAGAGCTTGAGCTCTTTGCCATGTCGATACACTCCTATCTGCTTTGTTGTTGCGTTTGCAATTATATTATGTGACGCTGTATTCGGTTTATTTATGGAAAAATCTGCCCAATTTGAGACAAATTCGTTCGCAGTCAACACAAAAAGACACAGAAATCAAGTCGCTGTAAACAGTCGCCTGTACAAAAAGCAAAATTAAAGCACATGTCAAAAACCAAAGCGGAAATTGAATAAAAACAGAAAGCAAAAAACAAAACGGAAATTGAATAAAAACAGAAAACTGAAAGCCAAATGAGACGTAAAACATAAATCAAAACAAAAACCGCACCTTTCGGTGCGGTCGAAATTTTATTCGATAGCTTCGAGTCTCTGTCTGAACTCTTCGATCTTCTCCTGTGAGTAGATCTTTGAAAGAACGACCATACCCATGTTCGGGGTGAAGCCCATCTTTAATGCGAGGTTCTTCATCGGGTGGTTCATAATTTCGGGGCAGAGGTCGTCAACGATCTCCATAACCTGAGGGTCTTTCATAAGTACGCTGAATTTTGTGTCGAATGAATACTTTGACATAATTTTATCTCCTTTGAATTATTTTATTTTTTCACCGAAAGCGATACCCTTTTCGAGCGCTTTCATATTCATTTCAAGAATTTCGGGCTTTTTCTCCTTGAATTTGTCCTCCAAGGATGCCACGAAAACTTCTTTGCTGACAATGTCGGTAGCACCGATGAGTGCGCCGATTATGACGATGTTTGCGACCTTGATGTTACCGACTTCGAGGGCGATATCGTCAACAGGTACGGAAATTACTTCGACATCGTCACGGTTGACATCTGAGGTTACTCGGCTTGAATTTACGACGAGTATTCCGCCTTCTTTGATGTCGTCCTTGAACTTGCTGTAAGCCTGCTCGTTCATGGCAACGAGCGTGTCGCACTTTTTGGTAAGGGGCGACACTATCTCGCCGTCACTTATCATAACGGTACACTTTGCGCTTCCTCCTCTTTGCTCGGGGCCGTATTCGGGAAGGAATGTCGCGTGCTTTTGCATATCAATAGCGGCGTGGGCAAGCATTATACCGGCTGACATAATTCCCTGTCCGCCCGAACCTGAAAATACAAATGACTTTTTCATTATGCCTGCGCCTCCTCGTCTTTATACACGCCCGGTTTGAAGTACGGGATAGTGTTTGTGTTCATATATTCGAGTGTGTCGAGCGGGCTCATTCCCCAGTTTGTCGGGCAGTTTGTCAAAAGCTCGATAAACGTAAAGCCTTTTCCGGCAAGCTGAAGCTCAAACGCTTTCTTGATGCCTTTCTTGGCGTCCATAACACCCTTAGGTGTGTTAAGAGCATATCTTGCAACGAAAACGGGAGCTTTAAGTACCGATATAAGCTCGCACATTTGAAGCGGATAGCCTGTCGTTGCGGCGTCTCTGCCGAAGCGTGTGGTCGTAGTCTTCTGACCGATAAGTGTTGTCGGAGCCATCTGACCGCCTGTCATACCGTATGTCTGGTTGTTAGCGAAAACAACGGTGAAGTTCTCACCTCTGTTAGCTGCCGACA
>CAZBXS010000109.1:0-4792 GCA_964495955.1 uncultured Faecalibacterium sp. | reverse complement strand
GCTCGGAGTAGGCGTTTGCCATTTCCCAACCGTTCATGAAGAATTCGAAACGCTCGACATAGTCGGGATTTTCGGGTTTTTTCTTCGTCAGCGGTGATATCTCGATGGGGTGATCCATCAGGAATGTCGGCTGAATGAGATGTTCTTCAACGTATTCTTCGAAGAACAGATTGAGAATGTCGCCCTTCTTGTGTCTTTCTTCGAAAGCGATACCTTTTTCTTTAGCCAAGGCTTTCGCTTCTTCGTCGGTCTTTACGTCAGTGAAGTCGACGCCGGAGTACTTTTTGACGGCATCTATCATCGTGATGCGTTCGAAAGGCTTTCCGAGATCCATTTCGACGCCGTTATATACTATTGTCGTTGTACCGAGAACTGTTTTGGCAACATGGCGGAAAAGATTTTCCGTAAGATCCATCATGCCGTGATAATCTGTGTACGCTTGGTAGAGCTCCATGAGCGTAAATTCGGGGTTGTGTCTTGTGTCGATACCTTCGTTACGGAAAACTCTGCCGATTTCGTAAACTCTTTCCATACCGCCGGCGATAAGACGCTTTAAGTAAAGTTCGAGGGAAATTCTCAACTTGAAATCTTCATCGAGAGCATTGTGGTGAGTTGTGAACGGTCTTGCCGCCGCACCGCCTGCGTTAGATACGAGTATCGGAGTTTCAACTTCGATAAAGCCTTGGGAGTCAAGGAAGTTGCGGATTTCTCTGATAATAAGAGAACGTTTGATGAAAGTATCTTTTGAATCGGGGTTCATGATAAGATCAAGATATCTTTGACGGTATCTCGTATCGGTATCTTTAAGACCGTGATATTTTTCGGGGAGGGGGAGAAGTGACTTTGAAAGAAGTCTGATACCCTTAGCGTGAACGGATATCTGTCCTCTGCGTGTTCTGAAAACGAAGCCTTTAACTTCGACTATATCGCCGATATCCCACTTTTTGAAGTCGGCGAAATTTTCTTCACCGAGGTCGTCTATTCTGACATAAACCTGTATTTTGCCCGTGCGGTCGGCAACTTCCAAGAAGTTAGCCTTGCCCATATCACGCCACGCCATAATTCTTCCGCAAATAGAAACATCGGTATTTTCGAGTTCTTCAAAGCGAGCTTCGATTTCGGCGTTCGAGATACTCTGTTCGGCTTTTCTTATCTGAAACGGGTCTTTTCCCGCCTGTTGCATAGCCGTAAGTTTGTCAACTCTTATCTGTCTGAGAGAGTTAATGTCTTCGGTCTCTTGCTCGGCGTTTAAAATCTTTTCGTCTGCCATTTTTATCACCTTATCTTGAAATTTCCTTGATCATGTACTTGATAACTCCTACAGGAGCTTCAACTTCTACGACGTCTCCAGCCTTGTGACCTATGAGAGCCTTGGCAACGGGGGATTCGTCGCTCGTCAGATAGTCGCTTTCCTTGTCTTTTGAAGTACTGGTGGAGCTGATTATCTGATATCTGTATTCATCGCCGTATTCAACGTCGACTATAGTAACTTTCGAACCTAACTGAATGATATCGGTAGAGAGGTTGTCCTCATCAATAACTTTCGCATTTTGAAGTATTGATTCGATTTCGCTGATTCTCGCTTCGAGTTTACCCTGGTCGTTACGTGCTTCTTCGTATTCGCTGTTTTCGGAAAGGTCACCGAAAGAAAGCGCAACCTGAATTTTTTCTTTTATTTCCTGACGACCTACGACTTTAAGATGTTCAAGCTCGTCCTCTAATTCTTTCTTGCCGGAGGCGGTCAATAAAATTTCCTGTGCCATGTTAGTATCTTCCTTTCATAACATAAATTATCAGTATAATATTATATAAATATTTCCCCGAACTGTCAACCGATTTAAGCTAATTATTTATTTTATTTTCACTTTTCGGCTATACTAAATGTATGTAACATATATCTAACGGCACAAATTAACCCGTACTTGAAAACAAAACACAAATGTGATATATTTAAGTCAATAAGGAGTGAATGCGATGAAATATAATATCGACCCACAAATCAAAATGTACTGTATAGGTATTCCGTTTAAAGCACCGCTTATAGCTTTAAGCCATAAGCCGATGGACGTAATGCTGAAATTTGTACATCGAAAAGGCATAAAAGAAAGAACGGTAACTTTCGAAAACTGCCCGATAGACATTTACGAAAAAGACGGACTTGATTATTCGGCGCCTTGTATCGTCTTTTACCATGGCGGAGGCTTCGGATTTAAAGCCGCACCGCACCACAAAAGTCTTGCACTGCGATTGGCTGACGAGCTTAACTGCCGAGTTATAGCACCGGATTACAGACTGTTGCCGAATGAAAAGTACCCGAAAGCGAGGGAGGACTGTCTAAAGGCGTACAAATATGCCTGTGTGCGATATCCGAAAAGTAACTTCGCCGTTATTGGAGACAGCGCCGGCGGAGCACTGACAACCTATGCCGTATACGATGCGGAAAAATACGGACTTAAAACGCCGAAATTACAGATGCTTTTGTACCCCGTAATCGACGCCGAATGCAAAACGCAGTCAATGAAAATCTTTTCGGATACACCGCTTTGGAACAGCGTCAACAATCACGAAATGTGGTCAATGTATCTCGGAAATGCCGAGATTTCGGGAGCGTCACCCATGCAAGCGGAGCTTTCGAAAAAAATACCGCCTACATATATCGAAACGGCGGAGTTTGACTGTTTGCGTGACGAGGGGATAGCCTACGCCGAACGTCTTCGTAACGCCGGTGCACAGGTAGAAGTTTTTCAAACAAAAGGAACACCCCACGGCTACGACATAGCCTCACGCAGCGATGTAATGAAAGAATGTATGCAAAGAAGAGTTACGGCACTGAAAAAGGCACTTTTTGAGTGATTTTGTAAATTTCACTTGTGCGGAACCGTATCGGCATTATAGACGAAACTTTTTTCTAAACTGAACTTTTTTACGAAAATCAGGGGCGTCGAGCCCCTGATTTTCGTGCGTGCACTCGCCTTGCTACTAACTTCAAATTCACAAAATCTAACTTCTAACCTCTAACCTCTAACCTCAGTTTGCCCTATCTATCATCAATTGCATTATCCCGTCGGCAATTTCGCTGAATATCGGGGCGCAGTCTTTTCCTCCGCTTATCCCGTCCTCACACAGTACCGCAACGGAATAGAGCGGTTCATTTGCAGGGAAAAATCCGACGAACCATGTACGCAAAACTTCTTCGCCGTCGGCTTTTTTAATTCCGCTTTGTGCAGTACCTGTTTTGCCTGCGACTGAGCACAATGCCGCTTCACCGTAATAGGCGTTGCCCTCGGTGACGACCGATTCGAGAAGTTTTTTCATTTTTTCGCTTGTACTTTTTGACATGACGTGACTGTCCGGCTTTTTCTCGCTTGCGGTGAAAAATCCCTCACTGTCGACTGTACCGGCGACAAGGTACGGGTATTTGTAATCACCGCCGTCGGCGATCGCCGCATATGCGCTTGCAAGTTGTATCGGCGTTGCGGTCAAAAGACCTTGGCCGAACGAAAAGTTAGCTAATTGACCGCTGTTTTTTAATTCGGATATTTCGGGTAAATATCCGTCCTGCGAGTACATTCCGCTTGCTAAAAGAGTTCCGGTACCGAAACCTAAGTCCGAACAAAATTCATGTATTTTTGCTATGTCTGTCCTTTTTGTGAGATTTATAAAGTAAGTGTTACATGAGACTTGTAACGCTTTTTCAAAATCGACTTCGCCGTGAGCCGATTTGTTTATGCAACCGTAAAAAGTTCCGTCGACCTCTGTTTTTCCCGTACAGATGTGTGTAAACGAAATGTCCGTACCGTTTTCGATAGCACACGCCGATAAAATCGGTTTAAATACAGAACCGACGCTGTAGGAGCAAAACGCCTTGTTTACAAGAGGGGAGTTGTCCGCAGTAAGCGACGAGGAAATATCGTTTCTGTCGTAATTAGGTCTGCTGACTACGGCTGAAATACCACCGGTTTTGCAGTCGATCACAGCGCACGCACCGCTGTCGATTTTCTCCATCGCTTTTTCGGCAATCGACTGTACCTCTTTATCAATAGTCAGAACAACGCCTTGTTTGGAATTGAAATTGTTATCGTTTACAGTCGGTTCGAAACCCGACAAAATTCTGCCGTTTGCGTCAACTTGGAAAGTCACCGAAAGTTCACCACTCGCTTCTTTCATCAGTTCGTCATACGCACTTTCTATTCCCGACACGCCGTCTCCGTCGGAATTGATGTAGCCTATAACGTGGCTTGCAATTTGATTATCGCTGTATCTGACAGGTACCGAAAAAGATTTTATGTCATCTGTATCTATTTTTTTGTCGCTTTCGAAAAGTACGGGATAGCCTTCAGCCAATGATTTTATTATTGTAGAAGCGTTGGTCGATTTCAGACTTTTTTGTATATCACCGATAGACTCTGCACTCGGCTTTGCGACGCAGAGAATTCTTTCTTCAAAATTGACGATCTTTTTCATATTTATATCGTATATATTACCACGTGATGAGCCGACCTTGATCGTCTTACTTGCCTTGCTCGAACCTGCCTCGGCATAAGATGAGTAATTGAGCGATATAATTTTAAAAGTGAGAAACGAAAAGATTAGACATATTACCGTAAATGCACTGACTGACCTTTTGTACATAGAAATTTCCCTCAAATCTTTGACCTGTTGCTCGTGCACTGTCTCAGACAACATGCTTCGCATGTGCCTTCGAGGTGCGTCGTACGACGCCGTGCCTGCTTCGCAGGCACGCCCCAACACCCATATCTTTCCCTGAAAAACCGAAAATAAATATTATTTT
>CAZBXS010000108.1:0-4809 GCA_964495955.1 uncultured Faecalibacterium sp. | reverse complement strand
CGAAGTTCGAAATTGTTGTACTTGTTAGTTTGTGCGTATTAGGTTAGTTTCTTCTGTGTCCGACTTCTTCTCCCTGCGTCACGACTTGCGTCGTGACACCTCCCTCATGTTTGAGGGAGGATTTGCGGTGTTTCGTGCTTCGCACGAAACACCGTTACAGACTTTTAATTTCTGCGGTTGTAATTGAGTTTCTGCTCAAAGCAGACTATATCATATAGGCGATAACAACTTATCAGTACACACAAAAGCATAATATTCGTAATTTTTACTACTGAAAGCAAATCGACTGCCGAACGAAAACTCGTCCGACAGCCGATCCGATATAGGTGATAGTGATAGGCTTATGAAAGTATGGCACGGTCGTTGGCAAATTCGTTGCCACACGCCTTGGTGAACATTTCGAGAAGATCGGGAACTGTAAGTTTCTGTTTTTCTTCGCCTGAAATGTCAATTATGACCTGTCCGTCATGGAGCATTATAAGTCTGTTTCCGTAACGGATAGCATCACGCATATTGTGAGTTATCATCAGCGTCATAAGATTGTTTTCTTTGACGATTTTGTCGGTTATTTCCATAACCTTAGAAGCGGTTTTCGGGTCAAGTGCCGCTGTGTGTTCGTCGAGAAGAAGGAGTTTCGGCTTTTGAAGGGTCGCCATAAGAAGTGTAAGTGCCTGTCTTTGACCGCCCGAAAGAGTTCCGACTTTCGCCGAAAGTCTTTCTTCAAGTCCGAGACCGAGTTCTTTAAGGCGTTCTTTGTAGTCTTCTCTCTCGCTTGAGCGAATTCCCGGTTTGAGAGTACGCTTTTTTCCACGTCTTACGGCAAGAGCGAGGTTTTCTTCTATCTGCATACCGGCGGCTGTACCCATCATCGGATCTTGGTATACTCTGCCGAGGTACTTGGCTCTTTTGTGTTCGGGAAGTCTGGTTACATCTACGCCGTCAAGTTTTATTGTACCTGAATCGGGGAGCCATGCACCGCAAATTGCGTTGAGCATAGTACTTTTTCCCGCTCCGTTACCGCCGATAACGGTTACGAAATCGCCGTCGTTAATCGTAAGTGACAAGCCGTTGAGAGCGACCTTTTCGTCGATTGTACCGGGATTGAATATTTTCGTGACATTGTTCATCTCAAGCATTGGTCGTCTCCCCTTTCGGCGTTTTTGTATTTTTTGACACCTTATGTGTAGCTGTGAGTTTGCTTTTAATGTGAGGTACACCGAGGAACAGCGCTACGACGAGTGCCGAGAGCATTTTCAGCAGGTCGGTGTCGACACCGAGGAATATAATAGTCTGGTATACTATATAGTATACTACTGCGCCGACTGCTACGCCTGTAAGACGAACAGCGAAATTCGTCGAAATTCTCTTGACTATAGCTTCGCCTATAACGACTGCGGCAAGACCTATAACGACTGCGCCTCTGCCCATGTTGATGTCGGTGTAGCCTTGGTACTGGCAAAGCAGTGCGCCCGATAAAGCTACCATGGCGTTTGAAAGCGCAAGTCCGATTATTTTCGTAAGATTGGTATTTATGCCCTGTGCACGACTCATTACTTCATTTGAGCCCGTTGCTCTTATCGAACAGCCGATTTCCGTACCGAAGAATGCGTACAGCAAAGCTACAACAACAGCGGATATTATCACAAGTACGATTATCGCTGTCGGAATATTCATCTGAGTTAAAATTACCGAATTGGTTCTGGCGGAGAGTGCCTGATTAGATGTACCCAAAATTTTGAGATTGACCGACCAAAGTATCATCTGTGTGAGTATACCGGAAAGTATGGCGGGGATACCCAGTACTATGTACAAAAGTCCCGTGACCGCTCCGGCAAGTGCGCCGACAACAACGGCTACAAGCATGGAAATTATCGGGTTGCATCCTGCGAGTATCATCATCGTGCAGACAGCTGCGCCTGTACAAATCGTTCCGTCGACCGTCAAATCGGCGATATCGAGTATTCTGTATGTCAAGTAAATTCCGATTGCGGCGACGCCCCATATAAGTCCCTGAGCTACCGCACCCGGCAAAGCTGAAAGCAATCCTATCATAATACACCTATCCTTATTTTCGCCGAAAGGACGGCATGTGCGCCCTTTCGGCTGTTTCGTTTAAAGTTTTATTGGCTGTTTTTAGCTGAGTGCTTCGTATCCGTCGGGGATTTCGATGCCGAGCTCTTTGCAAATTGTCGGGTTGTACTTCTTAGCCGCATTTGCATATTCTATCGGCATTTCGGAGATGTCAGCCTCGCCCTTGAGTATCTTTGCCGCCATTTCGCCTGTCTTGTAACCCAGGTCGTAGTAGCTTATCGAAAGTGTTGCGATACCGCAGCCGTTACAAATTCCCGCTTCACCTGCGATAACGGGTGTCTTAGCCGCAACGACTATATTGCCGATCGTTTCTACACAGCTTGCCGCGGTGTTGTCTGTGGGGATGTAGATGACATCGCTGTCAGCCGCCGCCTTTGTGGTTACAGCCGCAACGTCGTTCGAGTCGCTGAAGGAGAAGCGTGTGCAGGTAAGACCCTTTGTGCCGAGGTATTCTTCGACAACCTTAACCTGGTATTCTGAGTTCGGCTCGGCTGAGCAGTAGAGAAGTCCGACATTCTTAGCTTCGGGAACAAGCTCTAAAATCATATCAGCCTGTTCTGTAAGCGGTGCAAGGTCGGATGTACCCGAAACATTGCCGCCGACAGTTCCTTCGAAGTTGTCAAGGTCAAGCGCAACACCGTACTCTGTAATAGATGTTCCGAGTACAGGTATGGTCTGCGTTGCATTGTAAGCCGCCTGTAAAGCCGCCGTAGCATTTGCCATAATAAGGTCAACCTTCTTTGTGACAAACGAGTTTACGATAGTCGAGCAGGTGTTCGTGTCGCCCTGTGCGTTTTGAGTGTCGAAGACAACGTTTTCTTCACCCAGAGCGTCTATAACAGCCGCCTTGAAGCCGTCCGTTGCGGCGTCGAGTGCATCGTGCTGTATAAGCTGACAGATACCTATGCTATAAACCTTACTGCCGTTGCCGGAGCAAGCCGCGAATGCGGCAAGCATTGTTACTGCGAGTGCTATCGCTACGATAGCAGCTGTGATTTTGCGTCCGTTTTTCATTTTGAGTTACCTCCGATAAATTTTTTCGGGATTGCGCTGTAGGCTCGCCGCCGAAACGGTATAAAAAATATGCCGTACGGACTTGCGGTCCATACGGCATTTTCTGAATTACAATCCTGTTATCAAGAAAATCTGACGAGCTTTATGCTCTCTTCCGTTTTTGGGCATCACAAATCGCTTCTACTTTTTTACCGGTGAAAAAGTAAAAGTAATAAAATCGATAGTCAATAGCAAAACGGATCGAGTTCATATTCGCTTGTCTCCTTTCCTGAAGTTTGACGAAAGTATATCACCCTAAAAAGCAATTGTCAACACTTTTTTGAAAAAACTTTATCGCTTTAAAGCGATTTGTAGATTTGCACATATATTTCACTGCTTTAAAGTGATGAATTTGTGCAGATGTTACAGTTGTGTTTCGGGTGAGGTTTTGGGGGAAGATAAAGATAACTTTTTTATATCGGAAATGTCCTATCGTTTTCTCCGACTTCATAAAACATATTGATATATTTCTGTATTTCTTTGCGTAAAAACTGTGACATTTTTATGGTGCGATTGCTTTTAGGCGTTTTCGGATAAGTGATAATGTCCTCACTATTCAAACGCTGATAAGACTTGCTTATCATTACTGTCTTTTTTCGTTATAATCAAAGCCAGAAAGGATCAGTATCAATAGCTCCATTGGCTTTTTCACGCACAAAATTTTTCTAAAACTTTTATTTTCCTATTGACATTATATATATAATGGTATCGTACAAATTTTAGTGCGTTTTCGCCGAAAATTTAGTATAAAAATATTAAAAAAGGAGCATGTTTATTATGGCAAATATTTGTAACTACCACGGTACTGTAAAAGGAAAGCTCAACGCATGTACGGCATTTATTGGATCGCTCCCCTGCTATGACGATAAAGGTTATGGTGAAGCTATCGAACTTGGAAACGGAGAATGGGAAATATCTTTCTCCGGAGACTGCAAATGGTCACTTGACTACGGTTGTACACCGTGGAGAGATTCATTTCCGGCATATATACCCGAAGATCCAGATGAAGCTATGGACTATGCAATGAATCATTATTGGTACCATACAGTACAAGAACTTTCGAAAATGTTTGAAGTGGAAGTTTCGTGTTATTCCACTCCGGAAGAATTTGAAACGATCTGCGAACATTATATTAACGGAATTATTAACAGCACTATTATTGATGATGATTATGAAGCGTATAGCGGTTATAAAAGAAATCCGGACAGAATAGAAGCGTACGCTTGTTGCGAACCGGGAGCTAAAGGCGATGATAAATTTTTTATGATTAAATATGAAAACCCTGTATTAACTCAGATTTTGGAGAAATATAATTACAAATTCACAAAATTATCGTCCTATGATTGTGCCGACGGTTTAAACGAATTTGATGTAGCTGGTATTGAACCCGATTATGCCGGCGTAACAAATCTTAGCGAGCTCACCACCACATTAATAAATATTTATCTTTTCCGAGGAGAAGCAGACAAAGGCTTCGCTGATGAACTTAGGACTAGAAAACAAGAAATTATAAAAGGCTTTTCAAGCATTAACGGCACTTCACAGGAAAGCTGGCTCGGAGATGGCTGGTGTGATGGATACAATTTCAAATTAGAAAACGGAATTTTTGAAGCGACATACCGTCAATGTAAAGGTGGCTGGTAAGTGACAAACTCGATAACAAAG
>CAZBXS010000107.1:0-4823 GCA_964495955.1 uncultured Faecalibacterium sp. | reverse complement strand
ATCCGGCTTCGAGATTTTTAAGCGTGTAGGACGTAGTTGTCGATTTTCCCACATAGTCGTAGCCCTTCGTTTTTTCGTTGTACTTATAAATGTAATATCCGTTTGCACCCGTAGCTTTCGACCAAGTGATTTTCGCCGAAGTTTCGCTTACCGACGACACCGAAAGATTTTTAACTTTATTAGGCCCGGTCGACGCCGTAATCGCCGACGAAAAAGCACCGTAAAACGTTTTTGAGCCTAAAGCCGAAATCGCTTTGATTTTATATGTCACTGCGGTGTTAGCCGAAAGTGACAAATCGGTATACGATGTGGTTTTGACTATCGCCGTTCGGGTGTATTTTCCGTTTGAGCCGAGTTTGTATATTGCGTACTTCTCGGCACCCGATACTGCGTTCCATTTTATTGTTACATAGTCGGACGATGTTGTGTTGACTTTAAGTCCCGTCGGGGCGTTCGGTGCTGTTTTTACAGTGACTTTTCCGCTTGCATAATCGACTTTTGTTCCGTCGACTTTTGCTCTTGCGACTATTTTGTAGGCATAGCTTTGAGCTGATGAAAGTGACGTAAACTTATATTCGGTTTCGGTCGTTTCGGCAAGTTTTACATAAATTTTGCTCACATGGTCGTACTTGTAAATATTGTACTTGTACGCCGTGTCGACTTTATCCCATTTGAGCGTCAAAGACGATGATGCGGTATCGCTTTGCTTTAGACCCGTAACCGTTTTATAATATGAAGTACAGGCAAGAGACGCAGACATTGCCCCGTACTTTTTCTCGCCGTTTTCATAGCCGAACGCACGAACGGCACAATTGAGCGTTTCGCCGGCTTTAAGATTTGTAAACGTGTACTCGGTTTCGGTGACGGTCGATTTCAGTACATACTCGCCCGTACTTTCAACTAAATAAACTTCGTAACCCGATGCACCGGCTACGGCGTTCCATGAAACCGAAACGGACGAGGTTGTTTTATCGGTAAGCGAAAGACCGCTGACTTTCGAAAATCCGCTTGTAACCGTCACTTTGACGATGCCGTAATAACCCTTTTCGGTATAGGCTCTGATGTATGTCGAACCTGCTTTTAAAGCTGTCAGTGTGCCGTCGGAATTGACCTTTATAACAGTCGGGTCATCGGATAAAAATTTCGGCTTTTCACTCGGCGACGACGTGTACGGCAAAGAAAATTCCGAGCCGACAACGACAGTTTTTTCCGTCGTGAGCGTCACCGAATCGGCATAGAGATATCCGGTATAAGACGAGCCGTTATAGCTAAATGACGCTTTGAACCAATAAGGGTACAAACCGAAACTGTACTGGCTGTCGGAATTTTTGCAAATTTCCGAAATTTTCACCTGTGTACCGTAGGGTATGGCGGTAATTTTAGAGCTCGAAGTATTCGGCTGTGAACGGACGTTCAAAGTGTTGACGTTGACGAAGCCAACCTGATTTTCCGAGTCCGTCAAAGAAAACGTATCGGCTTTCTTCGTCTCTTTTGTCATGTTTTTATATACGGGAATTTTAAATACTCGTTTAATTCCCATAATCGACAGCGAATTGTAGGTAGTGTAGTTTGTATTGCTTTGGTAAAACGCACCCGAAATGTCCGTCATGTACTGATGAGTATAGGTTTTCGAGACGGCGTCGGGAGAGACGTTAAAACGCTGAAAATATCCCGTATCCTGACCTTTTGAGATATAGGAAGACGCTATAAATTCCGCACCGCCCGTTATCGCTTTTTCGGGATCTGTCCACGGACGCTGATATGAAGTCGCAGTGCCGTTCGTTCCGCCTTTTGCATAGTTCAAACCGTTAGCGATGGGGTTACTTGACGATGTTGCACCAATGTTATAAAAGTTATAATATCCCTCGTAACCGCTTCTTTTTCCCGATGTCGAACCGCTGCCGTTTTTGCCGACTTCGCCGATTATCTTCGAAGCGAGATAACACGGATTTACATTGTACTTTTTACCGGCGTTGTATATTACTTCCGAATACTTTTTGTCAATCGTGTGCTGTTTACCTTTTGTGTCATAATATGTTATTTTTTTGTTGCTCATAAAAGAGCCTTTTAAGAGCTGTTCGACTGCATCTACTGTTACGGATGAATTAAAAGACAGCTGTTCAAACTGAAATATTCCTCTTTCGTTAAGGAAGTTTCGAGGATCCATATAATAGCCGACAGTAAACGAATTTGCACGGACAAATCCCGCATCATATTGTTTGTAAGTGTCGGTTGTCGGGTCATAGTCGCCTGTATCGTGGCTTTTGAAAGCGTCGCTTGCACCCGATGATACGAGCGAAGTTTCGCCTATATTTTCGTTTTTGACGGCGTCGCTCCAGTTAAGATTCGTCTCAACCGCCTGAAATTCCCAGTTTGGATACTTTTCGTGAAGTTCTCTTAAATACGGCTTATATCCGCTCGGAAAGGCTGAAATTTGGGTTTCGAATTCATCAGCCGCCACAGCGATAACGCCGAAAGATGAAAAAGTCATGAGTACAGCCAAGAAAAAAGATATATATTTTTTTAAGTTACCGAAGTTCATTTTATACCTCCGCCGAAGTCGGCAATTTGTCACATTTATGTCAATACAAAGCTATTATACAGGAATTTTCGACTTCTTTCAACATTCGAATGCCTTTTTTCACTCAAAATTTTGTGACAACTTTGAAGCCTGTGTGAATTTTTTAAACTCGCCTTGATTTTTCTTAGTTAAACCGCTATTATATATGTGTAATTTTTCTTGGAGGTCAAATGATGTTTTCAAAAATCGTCGCATTCTCTTTGTCGGTAGTAATGTTCTTTTCGTCTATTTTCCCCGGACTTTTCAAATTGCTCGGTATCGGTGAAAAAGTCGTTGACGTTACAAAGACGGTAATTGAATATACGGAAAGGAACTTGCCTGTATTTTCAAAGGCGTTTTCAACGCTCGGCATGGCGTTTAAGGCGTCGGCGGTTGAGAACTATATTCCCTGTACCGTCATTCTTCCCGACGGAAAAGAGGACGATGCGGTATATGTCGATTTCAACGGAAACTTCGGATACATGATAATGTCCGAGGATTACTACATATACGCTTATAAAAGCGAGGGTGACATCGAACTTTTCAAGGATAAAGAAGAATTATATTACAGCGTAACCGACGGGTTCGGATACAAAGACGAAAACTGTAGCTTTATTTCTTATGACCTTGAAGAAACTCAGGCGGATAAGACGAGAGTATACGAATATATCGAAGAATATTTTAATTATGTATCACAAGACGGCTCTCTCGGTGACACCGACGAATATGTCAGAAAGCAGTACGGTGACGGATATAAACTCGCTTCTCAGGCAAAATTAGACAGTTACGATTACACGACGCAGATGTCGACTTCCGTCTATAAAGCCGTTGTCAAAGACGGATATTACGCAAGCGAGGGCAACTGTTCTTTGCAGTCGATATATTCCATGCTCAGTTATTATCAAAAGCGTGCCGGCAACAAGATACCGGTAAAATACGCCGCTCTTCCGTCAAGACATGCAACAAGCAAAATATACGCAACCGAAGATCCGTTTTTCGATGAATTCAAAGACGACGAAAGCTACAAAATCGAAGGATATAACAGAAAAACGGGAAAGTGTACCGGCTTTAAAGTACCGACGCTTTATAAGACTATAAGGACGTTCTGCATTGAAAATTACGGTTACAAAACCGGCGGAACCAAACCCGACAATTTCAAATACATCGTCAAAAATGTTTTCGATACTTATAACATAAAGCCGACAGAGCTTACGGAACATATTGATTTTAAGACTTTCCAATCGGTTGTTGTTCCCCACATCAAAAAGGGACTGCCTGTTTTGTGGTCGATGAGCGTCAGCTCCACCTACGGCAGTCACACGGCGGTTATAACGGGATATAAGATATATACTAAATTCGTCGAATCGAACGGATTGAAAATTTTGACCGACAGAGTAATTCTCCTAAAGCTCAACGACAACTGGTCGACAGACGGCGGAACTTTCGACTACACGAGATACACAGCCGCTACGGGAACTTTTTATACTCTTGACGACTGATTTGTACAGATAAATTAACAGCAGGCACGAAGTTTGTTCTTCATGCCTGCTTTATTGTTAAGCTGACGAAAGCGAGCTTAATCAGTCGATATATTGGTCGATTATATCGAAAAGGTCTTTGTCGTAGCCGAGCTTGTCGTCGGAATGTGTATCTTCTTTTTCACCGCCGGATAACAGTTCATCGACTTTTTCGCTGAGCGCTTTGACTGCGTCTTTTAGCGTTTGATTTTCGTTTTCTTCGCTTTCTTTTTCGCTCTTTCTCTGTGCTTCTTCGGCTTCTTTCAATATTTCTTCAAGCCTTTTTTCAAGCTGTTCGCATTTTTCGGAAAGCTGTGCGTAATCTTTTTCGAATTTTCCGATCTCTTTAGTAAGCTCGTTTACTTTTTCCTGAGACTTAGAAAGTTCGGACTGTTTTTTTGCCAATTCAAAATGAAATTCGTCGGTTATCTTTGCGATATAGTTCATTACGTCCTCTCGGTCGAAACCGCCGAAATTCGCTTTTTTAAATATGATATCATTTTCCATCTCAATTCGCCTTTCGGTTATATTTTTCTTTCCGTAGGCAGTCGCCTGTACAAAAAGAAAAAACTTTATCGGGAATATAATACACTAAACTCGGCGACAATACAATAAAAATTAAGTAAATTATTTGACATTTTTCGGTATTCTATGTAAAATGTATTTGGGAGAGTTTATACACTTTTCAAAAAAACATCAAGGAGACACGAAAATGGATATATCCGAAATTCTTAAAAAAGTTGATC
>CAZBXS010000106.1:0-4842 GCA_964495955.1 uncultured Faecalibacterium sp. | reverse complement strand
AGTCTCGGACGAATTTGAAGAAGACGGAATACCGCATATTATGATGATATATGAGTTTTGACAGGTATTTGCCACGAGTGTGCAAAGGGCAAAAATGAGTTGTGCCGAGCTTGATGGGAAACGCTTTAAGCTAAGCGAAGTGAAGTAAAGGTGAGCGTCAACAAGCACCCGATCCACCCGTACTGCCGTTGTTCCGACTATCCGTACATTGAGGGCAAAAAGGCACAAGAAGCGCAAGAGACAAAAACGGCAAAACAATATTTGTCCCTGCCGATATGACATATTCCGAGTGGTATAGGGAGTATAAGGATGAGAGTTAAATATATAGGTGATTATTACAAGGTGGTTTTAATTAAAAATAAAATTTATGATGTTATTGCCGTTGAAGAAGGAGCTTATAGAATTATGACAGAGGCGGAAGTTGATGGACTTTTTGCAGCCAACGATTTCGAAATAGTCGAGGAATAAGCCACACCCAACATTCAATGAGACCTCCGCACCTCTCCGCTTTAGCGTGAAGTGTCCCGGAGGGGAACATTTTATACCCAACTTCATAAACCAAAAAGCACCTGCTTTCGCAGGTGCTTTTTTATAACCTCATTTTCCATTTCAAAGCAATGAAAAGCAAATTACGTTCCCATCCTACATTATTAAAAATGTAACACTAATCACCCACCGAGGCGACGGCCTCGTGCACCGTCTCAGACCGCACGCTTTGCGTGCGCCTTCGAGGTGCGTCGCCCGTCGCCGCCGCCCCGCTGCGCGCCCCGGCACCCCGCCCCGCTGTGCACAGCCCTCACATCATTCGCTGAAATTTTCTTTCCCGAGCGCCGCAATAGGATCGGTAATTTCCCCGTTTAAGGTTATCTCAAGATGAAGATGAGTATTGTCGGCACTTTCAATGGGAATACTGCCTAATGTGCCTATTTCCTGATCTTTTTTCACTTCGTCGTTTTCCTTAACGCTTATCTCGTCAAAGCCGCAATATTTCGCACTCATACCGTTGCCGTGGTCTATTTCAACCGTTTTGCCCCACATACTGTCCTGACTTACCTTTGTGACCTTTCCGTCGCAAACCGCGTGAACCGCATCTCCTGCTTCACCCGAAAAATCGACACCGTTGTGAAGCCTCCAATCGTTCATGGTTTTGGATTTTACAGGTGTACCGTTTGAATAATCCTTCAAAATCTGCGTTCCGACAGGCAGAACGCAACTGACGGTTTTCTTTGTCGTTTGAGCTGTGCTTTCGGTAATTTTTTCTGTTGCCTTTTCACTTGTCTTTTTACTTGTATTTTCTTCGGTCGTTTTTTCCTCGGTGCTTTCTCTTGTGTCCTTAACATCGTCCTTCGGCGTGTTCACATCCTGTGAAACGTCCGGTTCATCGGTTATCACAATTTCGGGCTGTGATGTCGGCGTCTTTTTAGCCTTGATCTTTCCCGAGGTGTACGTTATAACCACGGTTGAAGCCACGAGTGCTATAAGAGCTATAGACAAAATCGCATAAAAGCCCCTGTTATTTTTGTTGTATGAATTTTCACTGTTCATCAGTCTTCCACCAATCACATTATTTTATGTGACTATTTTTGCCGAGAGAGCGATTTTTTATTCGTAAATAAAGAAAAAAGGACAGAAAAAGTCTCCGAGCAATGCCCGAAGACTTTTTCCAAAAATATGAGGGGATTAGGCAATACAGTCGGTCCGGGAAAGACCGTAAAAAAACTAACAAAAAAATCCGTATTGCCTGAGGAGGAGTGCACAGTGAGGTTGCGGTCCCTCCCTTGTGCAAGCGTATAATACTAAAACAATTTGCGTTTGTAATGAATAAAAAGTTAAAAGATTTTGATATATTTATAACAGCGAAACTTTATTCGGCTACACAGTAAAAATTACTTTCCCATGCGGGAATATACGGGTGGTGGCGGTAATATATCTTGTATTCGGGACAAAACGAATGTATCATTTTAGGCAGTAAAAATGCATCGCTGTTTCTGTGATAAGCGCAGATATAAAGTTTCGGTTTGTACTTTTTAATGAGTTTTTCGCTTCCGATAAGCGCTTCTTTTTCCGCTCCTTCTATGTCCGCTTTTATGAAAGTCACTTCGTCTAAAACGCTGTCAAGAGCTAAGGCACGAACCATCTCGCCACTGTCGCTTTTTCGTGAATTTCGCCCTGCCTTTTTCGAAAATGTCAGGTAGGTGTTTTCGCTCCAAGCGGCAGCGTTAAAAAGTTCGGCGTTTTCAAGATGAGAAGTTTTATTTTGTAATTTTTTGAAATTTTTGCTGTCCGGTTCAAAAGCGTATATCTTTTTGTACTTTCCGTTTGTACATGCGAGAAATTCCCGTATTGTGTCACCGTCGTATGCGCCGAGGTCGGCTATTATCTCATTTTCGCAAAGGCGTAATATATTTTCATATACTTCGTCTTTTTCGCTTTCGCATGAAAAAAGGTATTCGACTTTTCCGCTGACTTTGAAGTTTAAAATATCGGTGAATGTCTGCTTTGACTTTTCGTCTGCAAGCAGTTCGTACGCTTCGTCGAACTCTTTTTCGTGTTCGGCGATATAGTCGAGGGTGAAAAGACCTTTGTCTGCTATCGGAACGGTGGGGGACAAAAGCTCATATTCACGGCTCATAGCGGAAACTTTCTCAAGTGTCGGTCTGTCATGTACGGCGAAAGTCATCAAAATTATAAAATCCGAATATTTTTCTTTCACCTGCGAATATTTAAGTACGGTTTTTCCGTGGAAAGAATGGCCTCGGACAAACTCGTCTGAGGCGAAAATGTCGCAAAATTCAATTCCGAGAGCGTCAAGCTGTTCGATTATCATATCTGCGCCGTTGCCCATTCCGTAAAGTACAATAGGCTTTTCGGTTTCTTTCAGGTGTTCCCATATGCTTTTTTCTTTTATCTTTTCGAGCATATCACGCCCTCCTGATTTTCGACGTCGTACCTGCAACAATGAACAGTATGAGATCGACCGCAACGACTGTAGCACCGGCAGGGGTGTTCATATAAAACGAAATAAAAAGTCCGAGAGTAAAAGTGACGACCGAAATTGCGGCGGAGACTATTACCGTAGACTTAAAACTTTTGCAAAGTCTCATTGCTGTCATCGCAGGGAAAATAATGAAGCTCGACATCAAAAGTGCGCCCATCATCTGCATACCGACAACGACCGTTACAGCGGTAAGTACGGCAATAACAGTTGTATAAATTTTAGTTTTCTGCCCGGTCGCTTTAGCGAAATTTTCGTCGAACGTCATGGAAAAAATTCTGTTGTACAGTAATATGTACATCAAAACCACAACAAAAGTCAAAACCGCACTAATCGCAACATAGCTTGATTTCATCGCCAAGATCGAGCCGAACATGTACCCGTTAAGATCGACATTCGAACCGGACAGGCTCGCCGCAATAATACCTACGGCAAGTGAACCGGTCGAAATCACGGCTATCGCAGAGTCGCCGTTTATACGCCCGGATTCGTTAATTCTTAATAGGCATACGGCAGCTACCATAACTATCGGTACGGCAATTTTAAGCGGTGCAACCCCTGCGGCAGCGGCAATGGCAATAGCACCGAAACCGACATGGGAAAGTCCGTCGCCTATCATCGAAAATCGCCTTAAAACAAGGCTCACACCCAAAAGTGCGGCACAAAGCGAAATGAGAACTCCGCCCAAAAGCGCATTTCTCATGAATGTATAACTAAACGCTTGAGTTATTTGTTCAAAATTCATTTTTAGGTCTCCGATTGAGATAAAATTATATTACTGTATATTGTATAATGTACGGCAAAAAAAGTCAAGAAAAACGGAATGTATAAAAAAATGAAAAATTTACAAATTAGACAAACAAATGTTTGCTTTTTCGAGAACAGTGTGTTATAATGGCTTTGTGAATTAGGTGGTATGTCAACAAAATATAAAATCAGGTGAAAACGGAGGGTAAAATATGAACGATCTCAGTGAAAATCAAGTTAAGATACTCGACTTTTTAAAGGAGCGTCTTTCGGTGACGAATGTTCCACCGTCAGTCAGAGAAATTTGCTCGGCAGTCGGACTTAAATCGACATCTTCGGTACAAAATAACCTCGATGCGCTCGAAGAAAAAGGCTACATACAGCGTGACCCGATGCTCAAGCGTTCAATCAGAATAATGGGACAGGCGGAAAATGTCCACCACGTTCCCTTGCTCGGTACAGTTACGGCAGGTGCACCTATCTTAGCAGTGGAACAGATTGAAGGCTATCTTCCATATTCCGGCTATGTTTCAAGCGACAAACCGCTTTTCGCTCTCAGGGTCAGAGGTGAAAGTATGTTGAATGCGGGAATTTTCGACGGCGACATAATTTTTGCCGAACAAACTCCCGTCGCCCGTAACGGAGACCCTGTTGTAGCGTTGATAGGCGATGAAGCGACAGTCAAGACTTTCTACAAAGAAAACGGTCACTTTCGTCTCCAACCCGAAAATGATGCATACGATCCGATTATCGTCGACGAAGTTGCGATACTCGGAAAAGTTGTCGCTGTCTTGAGATATTTATAATTTGATTTAAAAGGCGTTTCGCACTTTGTGTGAAACGCCTTTATCGGTTTTTGATCTGAACCGCACGCCGTAGGCGTGCGGGCGACGGACGACGCACCTCGAAGGCGCACGCCTACGGCGTGCGGTCTGAGATGGTGCACGAGGACGTCGCCGAAACGGCAGGAGTTGCGACTGCAGATAAATTTTTTCTGTATCCGCTCACCCTCTCCTGTAGTACCATAGAACTTCCTACTAAATCGGACTTTCCGACGAAAAACAGGGGCATCGAGCCCCTGTTTTTCGTGCGTGCACTCG
>CAZBXS010000105.1:0-4894 GCA_964495955.1 uncultured Faecalibacterium sp. | reverse complement strand
TACAGTCTTTAATCCGCTTTGGGTCAATACGCCTAAGACGGAAGAAAGAGAGTACAGTGCAAAAGAGATAGCGACTTTGCTTGACGAAAACGGTTGGGAGTACAGAAACGACACAGACAAACACAGGAAAAACTCTTCGGGCAAGGAACTCGTTCTAACTCTCGCCGTCAACAAAGACAACGCTTTTAAACTTGAAACCGCAAAAAGTATAAAATCCGATTTACAGGTAGCCGGAATTGAAGTTAATATAATTGAACTTAGCCAAAAAGAACTGAAAAAAGCGGTTAATAAGAATAAATACGACATGTACATCGGCGAAATCAAACTCAGCGAAAACATGAGCCTGTCACCGTTTTTCTCCGAGGACGGTGCGGCGTCGAACGGCGTCGACAAAAATCTCGGCTGTATTTCGGCGTATAATAAGCTCCTTTCGGGAAAAATTAGTACAGATGAATTTGTGTCCGCTTTCAATTCGGATACGCCGTTCATACCGCTGTGTTACCGCAAAGGCGTGGCGGTGATTTCGAACAGTCTGACATTCGGCGAAGTGTATATCGGCGACTTGTATGACTGTATCTGCTAATTAAAAGGGTCGTGCTTTATTTTGATGAAGCCTAACGCCGTTCTTTCGGCTTTGGAAAGTGCTTATTTAAATCTTGAAAATAATCGGGAATTGCTTAATTCTCTGAACGTTTTTCCCGTCCCCGACGGTGACACCGGAAGTAATATGTGTATGACTTTTCTTTCGGGTCTTGAAAAAGTACGGGGAAATGAATACACGCTCTCAAAAAATCTGCTGTCGGATTTTTCCCTCGCCTGTCTCATGGGCGCAAGGGGAAATTCGGGGGTGATACTTTCGCTTGCGATAAAAGGTTTTTCTCTTGCGAGCGAAAAAAGCGGTACGGAGTATCTCGCCTGTGCTTTCAAAAACGCAACGAAACTTTGTTACGACAGCGTCATGTCGGCGAAAGAGGGAACTGCGTTGACGGTATTGCGTCTTTGCTCCGAGAAAGCGGAGGAACTGTTTATAAATTCGGTTGATTTTCGTTCGGCACTTCGTGAAATTTCAAAAACCGCCTCGAATACTGTTGAGAAGACAACCGAAATGCTGCCCGAACTTCGAAAAGCCGGAGTTGTCGACGCCGGCGCAAAAGGAATATTTTCGGTTTTGGACGGCATCAGAAGTTACTTTGACGGTGAAACAGTGCCCTCGTCCGCAAAGATAAAACCGAGCGAGAAAAAAGAAACTTATACCGAAATCAAAAATAAATTCTGTTGCGAATTCGTTGTACGTGCGAATGCCGCTTTTGACGAAATTGAGCTTAAAAATTTGGGCGACAGCGTTATAAACGTAAATTCCGACGGCTTTTCGAAAATTCACATACACTCGAATTACCCCGAAAAAATTCTTTCTCTTGCGCTGAAACACGGCGAAATAATAAACGCAAAAATAGAAAACATGGCTTTTCAGCACTCTTCGAAAATCGAGAGCGAAAAGAAAAAATTCGCTTTTGTCAGCGTCAGTACAGGTGTGGGGTTTACGGACTTTTTCACCCGTCTTAGATGTGACGAAGTTATATTTACACGCAAAAAAGTCTCATCGGGAGAAGTTCTCTCGGCGATAGAAAAACTTAACGCCGATACCGTCTTTCTTTTGCCTAACGATAAAAATAATTTCTTGGCGTTTTCACAGGCGGTGAAAATGAGCGACAAAGACTGCGTTTTAATTAACACGATCGACCCCGTACAAGCTCTGGAAGTTCTTTTGAGCTTTGACGAAAACGCCGACAAAGACGAAAACAGTGAAAACATGTTAAATGCACTCGCCTGTAGCAAAACCGCAAAAATCTGTAGAGCCGACAAAGACAGCGGAAAAATCAAAAAGGGCGACTTTGTCTGTGTCGAGGGCGAAAAAGTTCTTTTCGGGGAAAAAGATATTCTTTCCTGCGTCAAAAAAACTGTTGAAAAACTCTGCGTCGGGGATTATAATAGCATAAGTATTTTCGCAGGCGAGGGTTGCCAAAACGAAGCACGGGAAAAAATCAAAACCGCTTTGGAAGAAATGTATCCGAACACACTCGTTACGTCTCTTTTCGGCGGACAGGATATATATGATGTGATAATAGGTGTAAATTAAGGAGGTGATGAGATGAAAAATTCCGAAATCAGCGTACAATACGTCAAAGGCGTCGGTGAAGTACGGGCGAAACTTTTCAAAAAATTGGACGTCGAGACGGTGTCGGATCTTCTTCATCTCTACCCCAGACGCTACCGTGATTTGTCTAATCTCAAACTTGTGTGTGAGTGCTTACCGGACGAAAACGCATCTGTTATGGCAACGGTAGTAACTTCCCCGTACCTGATAAACACAAAAGGGCATATAACGATATACAAAGTCGAAGTAACGGACGGCGAAAATATTATCCACCTGACTTTTTTTAACAATAGGTACATACCGAGCTTATTAAAAGTCGGACAGGAATACATATTTACGGGCAAAGTGACATATTCGGGCGGAAAATGCGAAATGCGTTCTCCGATTTTCGACGACGCCACGAATGCGGGGAAACTCATGCCGATATATCCGCTGACATCGGGACTTACAACACGAACGGTAGAATCGGCTGTCAGAAACGCACTGACTGCCTATCCCGTGGAATTTGACCCGATACCGCAAAAAATAAGAGAAAAATATCGCCTTTGCGGTATAAACTACGCTCTTCGCAACATACATTTCCCCCAAAGCAAAACCGACTGCGAAGCGGCAAAAAGAAGGCTTATGTTCGAGGAACTTCTGATTTTACAGCTCGGCATGGCAAAACTCAAAGAGCACGAAAGAGGAACTACGGACACCGTAATAAAAAAAGACTACACGGACGAATTTTTGAAAAAATTACCCTTTACGCCCACAAACGCCCAAAGCAACGCCATAAGCGACTGCATACGGGATATGGGACTTCGGGAACCGATGAACAGACTTTTGCAAGGCGACGTCGGTTCGGGAAAAACCTGCGTTGCGGCAGCGGCTATATATACAGCGGCTAAAAATAACATACAGTCGGCACTCATGGCACCTACAAGCATACTCGCAACACAGCATTACAATTCCCTGAAAAAAATGTTCGAAAATTCGGGTATAAACATCGCTTTGCTTCTCAGCTCAACGAAAGCCAAAGAAAAGCGTGAGACAAAGCAAAAACTCAAAGACGGTGAAATCGACCTCGTTATAGGAACGCACGCAATAATTCAAAACGACGTCGAATTTCGAAATCTCGGACTTGTCATAACCGACGAACAGCACCGTTTCGGCGTCGGACAGAGAATGAGTTTGGCGTCCAAGGGAAAAAATCCCCACAAGCTCGTCATGTCCGCAACGCCTATTCCGAGGACGTTGGCGATGATAATTTACGGCGACCTTGACTTGTCGGTACTTGACGAACTTCCGCCCGGACGACAGAAGATAGCAACATACGCCGTCGATACAAGCTATCACGAGAGAATATACAACTTTATAAAAAAGCATCTCGACCTCGGACTTCAGGCGTACATAGTGTGTCCGCTCGTAGAGGAAAGCGAGGCTGTCGATCTGACAAGTGCCGTCGAATACGCCGAAAGGCTGAAAACGACCGCTTTTAAGGGGTACACCACAGCTTTGTTACACGGGAAAATGAAACAAAAAGAAAAAGACGCAGTAATGGCGGATTTTGTGTCGGGAAAGACCCAACTTCTTATCTCGACCACGGTTATAGAAGTCGGTGTCGATGTACCCAACGCCGTTGTAATGGTCATAGAAGACGCCGACCGTTTCGGACTGTCACAGCTACACCAGCTTCGTGGCAGAGTAGGCAGAGGACATCAAAAGTCCACCTGTATTCTCATCTCGGACGCAAAAGGCGACATAGCCAAAAAGCGACTTGATATAATGCGAAAGTCAAACGACGGATTTAAGATAGCCGACGAAGATCTCAAACTCAGAGGGCCGGGCGATTTCTTCGGAGAAAAGCAACACGGTCTGCCTGCACTCAAAATCGCCGACATGCTCGAAGACATGGTGCTTTGCGCACAGTCACGTGAGGCGGCGCAGGAAATAATACGTACAGACCCACGTCTTGAAAAGGAAGAAAATTCACACCTGTCGGAAGAAATATCCGATCTTTTTAAGGAAAAATATATATTAAACTAAGGAGTAATAAAAATGGAAAAAATCGCAAGTTTCAGAATTGACCACACAATACTTCCCAAGGGAATGTACATTTCCCGAATTGACGGAGACATAGTTACATACGACATCAGAATGCGACTTCCGAACAAAGAGCCCGTCATGGAAAACGGCGCAATGCACACAATAGAGCACCTTTTCGCAACATATGTCAGAAACACGAAAAACGCCGACGACGTTATATATTTCGGCCCGATGGGTTGCCGTACAGGGTTCTATTTTCTTTTAAGAAGTACAACGGGACACAGGGAAGCGATAAAAATGACGGTTGACGCTTTCGAGTTTATCAAGGACTACGAAGGCGAGATACCCGGCGCAACGGAAAAAGAATGCGGCAACTACAAAGACCACGACCTCGCCGGCGCAAAGCGTGAGGCGCAAATGATATATGAAGTTTTAAAGGATAAGAAACCGGCAGATCTTTATTATCCGGAGGGGCTTGAGCCACTTCCCTTGCAATTCAAAATTCGAAATGAAAGTACTTGTTAGTCGGCGGACGGCGGTCAATTTTTTTCGCTAAAACAAAAATATGATTTAAGGCGTTTCGGCTTTGCCGAAACGCCTGTTTTTGTGGGGATTAAAAGTCAAGGGCGGTGTTTCGTGCTTCGCACGAAACACCGCAAATCCTCCCTCATGTTTGAGGGAGGTGGCACGACGCAAGTCGTGACGGAGGGA
>CAZBXS010000104.1:0-4922 GCA_964495955.1 uncultured Faecalibacterium sp. | reverse complement strand
TGAGCATAATACCGTGGTCGATAATGTCCGCCGCAAGTTCGGGGGGCGTTTTTTCAAGCGTCGCTCTGATAGCGTCAAGTATCTGATTGACGGGATCGGAGAGAGCTTCTCTTATCTCCTCACTTGATACGGTGATGTTCTTCGGAAGTCCGTCGAGAAGGTTTCTGCCCTTGACTTCCATTACACCCTCGCCTTCGTACGGGTGAGCGGAACCGATTTTGATTTTGATATCTTCAGCTGTTCTTTCGCCGATAAGAAGATTGTATTTCTTTTTGATGTAGGCGATTATGGACGAGTCGAAATTGTCGCCTGCCACTCTTGCCGAACGTGAAGTTACTATATCGCCCAAAGAAATGACCGCAACTTCGGCTGTACCGCCACCGATATCTACTACCATGCTACCGGTCGCTTCGCTGACGGGCAGACCTGCGCCTATAGCGGCTGCCATGGGTTCTTCTATGAGACTTACATATTTCGCACCGGCTGATCTTGCCGCATCGTGAACCGCACGTCTTTCGACTTCGGTAACACCCGACGGTATGCAGATCATGACACGTGCTTTATTAAACGGTGACGAGCTGATAGCTCTGCCTATGAATTTTTTGAGCATTTCGGCGGTAACGTCGAAGTCGGCTATAACGCCGTCTTTTAACGGACGCATTGCCGTTATGGAACCGGGCGTTCTTCCTATCATTTCCTTAGCCTGTGTTCCGACTGCTACAACCTTTTTCGGATTGGTTCTGACATCGACCGCAACAACAGACGGCTCACGGATGACGATACCCTTTCCCTTGACGAAAACGAGAGTATTGGCAGTTCCGAGATCTATGCCTATATCCTGTGAAAATAGCATTGGTATATCTCCCTTCTTTGTACATATCCTTAGTTTTAACTGATATTATCATACATAAACTATTATAGTATAAACCGAAAGCTAATTCAATAGGATAAAGCAAAAAACTTTCGGCGTTTTAGAAAATTTTTCCATTAAATTCTCATAAAACGCCGAATTTATTTTTGACATGAAAATATAAAATTAAGCACTGAAGTTAAAACGGCAATGTTCCCCGTACTTCGAATGAGGCTAACAGTCTCGCCGTCTCGGCTATCGGCAGTCCCATTACGGTGAAAAAGTCGCCATCTATTTTTTCGACTAACATACTGCCGATGCCCTGTGCACCGTACGCTCCGGCTTTGTCCATCGGTTCGCCCGTTGATATATATGAATTTATCACGTTGTCCGAAAGGCTGTAAAATTTGACTTTCGCACAGCTTGTAAACGAGAGCGTTTTTTCTTTAGAACAGACGCAGACGCCCGTATATACTCTGTGTTCTTTTCCGGAGAGAGCTCGGAGCATTTCGAACGCTTCCTTTTCGCTGTGAGGTTTTCCGAGAATTTCGCCGTCAAGTACAACGACCGTGTCGGAACCTAAGACTATTTTGCCGGGGTACTTTTCAAGTACTGCCTGTGCCTTTTGTTTAGCTAAAATTTCGGCGACGCTTTCACTCGCCGTACCGTCGGGGATTATTTCGTCGATTTCAGCCGGATGTACTTCATAATCAAATCCGGCAGACGACAAAAGTTCCCGTCTTCTCGGAGATGCGGACGCCAAAATCAAGTTCATACCGTGACCCCCTTGAGCATGGCGACTTTCAGTACAGCCGCTTGGGTTTTCCCGTCGACGATTTCGCCGTTCATGACCATTTCGACTGCTTTTTTCAGGTCGATTTTTTCCGTATTCAAAAATTCGCCTTCGTCAAGGTGTTGACCTACAACAGTCAAATTTTCGGCGAAGTACATGTGAATTATTTCTGAGCAATAGCCCGGTGTGGGATAGAATTTTCCAAGTGAGAGCATTTTGTCGGTTGTCACGCCGGCTTCCTCACCGAGTTCACGAAGTCCTGCTTCGTAGGGGTCTTCGCCTTTTTCGAGTTTTCCTGCCGGCAATTCGAGCACCGTTTCTCTATAGGGGTAGCGGAACTGTCTGACGAATATCAGTTCATTTTTCTCTGTCAATGCCGCCACGCACACTCCTCCGTGATGGTAGACAACTTCCCTTATTGATTTTTTTCCGCTCGGCAATTCGATTTCGTCTCGGTTTACGGTTATTATTCTTCCACTGAAAATTTCGTTTTCATTCAGCGTCTTTTCATAAAGTTCCATATTAACACTTCCAATCTTGTTTTATTATATATTTTCGCTTTAATTTTGTCAATTATATGTTAAGATTTGTGCAGTGGGTCTGCGGTTGATTTGCGTGCCGTCTTGGGTTATGCGAGGGTTTGGGTTTGTGCTCGCAGGGGCGGGCGGCAACTGCCACCTGCGGTGGCAGTTGCCACGGAGCGAAGCTCCGTGAACGCTGCGAAGCAGCGTTCGCCCGCCCCGAACTAACCTTACGCACAGACCCACCAAGACGCACCAAGGCACGCACGAAAAAAGAAATATCTCACTTTAAAGAGTTTTTGCCCCGTCGCTATTGAAATTTTGCGGATAAGATGTTAAAATATATTTTACATATTTTAAAACTGCGACACAGGTCGTGTGAGGACAGTATGGAAGAAAGAAAAATATTTCACAAACCGACTTTCGATAACATCTCAAGCGAGAAAAAAGACAAAATTCTCGCCGTGGCTCTAAACGAATTTGCCACGAAAGGTTACGAAAGCGCTAATATAAACACAATAGCCAAACGCTCAGGTGTGAGCGTCGGTTCACTTTATAAGTATTTTGACAGCAAAAGCGACTTGTTCTTGACGACGGTCAACTACGGAATAAGTGCACTTGAAGCGGTACTTTCCGAAATTTCATCAAGCGATGACGACGTTATAATAAAGCTCGAACGCTTGATCAGAACAGCGGTGGACTATTCGAGAAAACAGGCGGATCTTATCAAATTCTATAACGAGATCACAGCCGAAAGCAACGCCGAACTTGTCAGAACGGTATCGAAAAAGTTGGAGTCGATATCGGCTAAAGTGTACATCGAAACAATAATAAAAGGTCAGGAAAACGGCGAAATCCGAAGTGACATTGATCCTCAAATGGCGGCTTTCCTGCTTGACAACTTAATAATGGTGATACAGTTCACCTATACCTGCGACTATTACAGCGAAAGATTTAAAACTTTCGCAGGCGACGATGTTTTCGAAAAAGACGAAATAGCAATCGAGAGCTTTTTAAAATTCGTAAAATCGGCTTTAGGTACTCAACCCAAGCCCGAAAATAAATAAACTAACGGGGAAGCAAGGCGATACCCCGACTTCACCGAAAGGAAGGAAAAAATATGAAGCACGCAATTACTTATGACATCGGAACAACGGGTGTAAAGACCTGTCTGTTCGAAATCGACAGTGAAATTCGCTTAATAGCCGACGCTATGGCAGGCTACAAACTCTATGTTATGCCCGACGGTGGCGCAGAGCAAGACCCGGACGAATGGTGGAGTGCGATGTGCGAAACGACGAAAGCCGTTATAGAGAAAAGCGGTATTGACCCCGCTAAGATAGACGGTATTTCTTTCTGCTCTCAGATGCAGGGACTTGT
Source organism: uncultured Faecalibacterium sp. (assembly GCA_964495955.1). Lineage (GTDB taxonomy): Bacteria > Bacillota > Clostridia > Oscillospirales > Acutalibacteraceae > UBA6857. The sequence goes on along the minus strand of CAZBXS010000104.1, from coordinate 1,378 downwards.
ACTTGTCGACAAAAACGGCAGGCACGTCAGAAGAGCCATGAGCTACATGGATCAAAGAGCGAGAAAAGAGCTCAAAGAGGGCATGTCCTACGGTTTACAGATAGCCGGTGCGAACATAATGAAACTCGTTCCGTCGCTCTTAATTACCGGTGCGGTATCTTCTTCGGTCAAAGATCCCATTTGGAAGTACAATTGGGTAAAGAACAACGAACCGGAAAACTTCAAAAAAGTATACAAGTGGTTCGACGTTAAAGAAGCGCTTATCTGCCGTATGACAGACAAGTTCGTCATGACGCAGGACTCGGCTTTCGGCACTCTTCTTTACGATGTAAAGAAACAGCAGTGGAGCCCCAAAATGTGCAGTATGTGCGGTATAGACATAAATCATATGCCCACTTTAATTAAATCCACCGATGTTGTCGGCGGACTGACGGAAAAAGCGGCAGCGGAACTCGGACTTAAAGCGGGAACAGCCGTATTCGGCGGTGGCGGTGACGCATCGCTCATCGGCGTAGGCGCAGGTGCGTCCGCCATGGGCAAAACTCACATATACATGGGCACATCAGGCTGGGTATCAACAGTTGTACCAGCAAAGATAATGGTCGACACTTCCGCTATGATAGCCGCTATTGTAGGTGCATCGGCGACAAGCTCCAACTATTTTGCGGAACTTGAAACAGCCGGCAAGTGCGTTGAGTGGGTAAGAGACCATCTCGCTCTTGACGAAATCGGAATTTATCTTCAAAAGCATCATGTAGCGGAAGATCCCGAAAGCGTTTACACCTCGCTTTATACATATTTACAAGATGTCATTAAACAAGTACCGGCAGGCTCAAACGGCGTCATATTCACCCCGTGGTTCCACGGCAACCGTTGCCCGTTCGAAGACCCGAACGCAAGAGCTACATTCTTCAACATGAATCTTGAAACCGGAAAGAGCGATCTTATTCGTTCGGTAGTCGAGGGCGTATGCTATCACATGAGATGGTTCATCGAAGCTCAGGACAAGAAGATCAAGACCTCCGATGTTGTCAGATTTGTAGGCGGTGGTGCACTCGGTGACGCTACATGCCAGATACTCGCCGACTGTACAGGCAAGACAGTCGAAACCGTACCCTCACCGCAAAATGTCGGTGCTGTAGGCGCAGCGGTAGTAGTAGCGGCAGGTTTGGGCGTTATCAAAGATGTTGACGAAGCGGAAAAACTCGTCAAGGTCGACAGAGTTTACAAGCCGAACCCGGCTAACAAAGCCGTATACGACAAAGGCTACGAAGTTTACAAGCAGATTTATTCGGCAAACAAGAAGAACTTCGCTATGCTCAACGGCTGAGTGAATTGTTGAAATATCGGATATATGGAGACCGCCGTGGCAAAGCCA
>CAZBXS010000103.1:0-4971 GCA_964495955.1 uncultured Faecalibacterium sp. | reverse complement strand
TACTTGATGAGGTACTTTTTAGTGTGATTTCCTATCGGAACAAGTCGCTGTTTGTATCAAAAGCATTGACCGTCACAAATTCTCGCTTACGAATACTTTGCGCCCGTAGCATTTACTCCTTATCTATTTCGCCCTGAGTTACCAATATCTCTCTGTTCTTTATCCAATGTCTTTTGTAATACATATTCCGTCTGAATTTGTCGCCGATGTTGTCCATCATTTGATACATTTTGCTTCTCATATCATTTGCAAGCGATGACATTTTTTCGTTCTTGATGAGGTTGTTCATCTGGTACGGGTCAGCTTCGTTATCGAAAAGAAATTCCTGCTTTCCGAATTTGTAAACAGCATAGGTGTACTTTGAATTTCTAAGCCCTCGCCATTCCGTTCCGTCATGATAGACGGCAGTGGGCCCCGTGCCCATAAGAAGACAGTCGTTTTCCTTGAATGTGCCCGACATTATGCTTGCACTGAGGTCTGTTCCCTGTGTCGCTTCGGGTACAGGCAGACCCATCATCGAAAGCAAGGTCGGCATTATGTCGACCGTATTGACAGGCGTTGCGTTTCTCGCTTTCGGCAGCTTGTCACCCCATTTAATGAGAAACGGAACTCTTATCGCTTCATCGTAGAAGACATTTTTTGCCCGTCTGCCTTGCGCTCCGAACATTTCACCGTGATCGGAGGTGAAGACGAATATCGTATCATCGTCAAGTCCTTCCTGCTTTATAAAGTCGACAAGACGTGAGATGTTCGCATCGAGGTTTGCTACCATGGCGTAGTAAACGCGAAGCCAATCGTTTATTTTCTTTCTTTCGCCTGGGAAAAATCTTGCCCACATATCGGCGTGAGGGTCGTTTTTAGCTTTGAAGTTCGGCGGTACAGGGAAAACGGTATCTTTAAATAAATCATAATACTCGCTAGGTACGTTTTCCTTTGTCCATGGGTCGTGAGGTGTTCCTATCGACAAAAACAGTGCGAACGGTCTTAAGTCTTCCTTGTGAGCCTTGATGCGTTCGATGGCAAGATCGACCTGACAGTCGGGCTCATAGCCGTCACAATATATTTTTTCCGGTGTGTCAAGGTGGTAGTAGGCTTTGGGAGCGTAGTATTCGTGATGAAAATTATACGCCGCAAAGTATTCGTCGAAGCCGAGCCTGTGCTCGCCTTTGGGGATAAAGGAATTTTTCACGTCGTAGTGATTATTGAACTGTGCGGCATACATGTGCCACTTTCCTATGTACGAAGTGGCATAGCCGTTTTCCGAAAGCACGTGGGCAAAGGTTTTGTGATCGGGATTTATGCGTATTTCGTTTATTACCATTCCCGTTCCGCCTGTGGTGTACTTTCCCGTAAGAAGCGACGCCCTGTAGGGAGCACAAACGGGGTGCCCCGAAAAAGTGTTCTCCATGTTAGTGCACTCCTCGGCAAACTCATCGAAAAACGGGGTATTAGCATATTCGTCACCGTTAAACCCTACGCTTGAATAACGCAGCTGATCGGCAAAAACATATATCAAATTAGGCTTTTTATTCTCCATTTTCACACCTCTTAAACCGTTTTGGTTTCGATATTTTCACGGCTTTCGGAAAGCTCACCGTGCATTATTTCCATTTTCTTTTTGTTAAGCGGATATATTACAGCAAGTAAAAGCATAAAAGCAAATATTATCACCGGCACTCCTGTTGCAACGCTGTACATTCTGTCAAGTACTTCTTCACCCTGTGAAATGCCGGTTCCGGCTTTTGAGCTGTCGTATCCTACGAGGCTTACAAACCAAGGAGCAAGAGCCGCAAGAGCTTGACCGACCTTGCGCATAAACGTAAAAATTGCGTAATTTGACGCTTCCTCTCTTTTTCCAGTGACCCATTCCTGATGGTCGATTATGTCAGCCGCCATTGCCCAGACCTCCAAGGTCAAAAAACCGATGCCGACATTGACGAATAACGCAAGCAAAATAAAGAGTGTGACATTGTCTTTTCCTATCTTTAAAATGTACGTCAAAAATGAAGCGACGGTCGAAACGGCGAGCCCGACGACGCATATCTCTTTCTTTCCGAACCGTTTTATCAGCTTGTTTATAAACGGCATCATGATGACCATGGGTATATAAGAAACTACCATATAAATTGTATTGATCGAACTTTTGCAAAAGTAGTCTTTGAAAAGATAGAGATTTACTGTGTTTGTGTACATTTGAACTGCCATCAGCAAGCAACCTAAGAGGCTCATTACGACAAACGCTCTGTCTTTAAGAAGGTTTTTGATAACGGCTGTGACTTTTGTCTTTTCACTGTTTTCGGTAATTATTATCTTTTCATCTATACACCTATATGAAAAAATGTAGATAAGGCACATTGATATTGCTATTATGATCATTGCCCAAAAGAGCTTTACCGAATCCATTTGATTGCCGTTTTCACCCGCAGTCATTACAAGTACCGGAAAAAGAAAGGTCGGAAGATTGCCGACACCCGCACCTATCGCACGGCACAAAGAAAGCGTGGATCTTTCGTCATCTTTTGTCGTCATAACAGACGCAAGTGAGCCGTAAGGGACGAGCAAAACGGTGTAGAGCATACCGTATGCTATGTACCAGACCGTCACCCATGCGGTGTTAAAAAGTACACTGTCGCTGACTTTGGTGAAAACAAGTACAGCTGTCACGCAAAGCGGTATTCCGCCGTAAATGATGAAAGGCTTGTACTTGCCGTTTTTTGTCGGCTTTTTTCTTTGTACGAGAAAGCCCATAATCGGGTCGTTGATACCGTCCCATATTCTTGCGATTATGAGTACCGCACTTATAACTGCGCCGGATATGCCGAGTATATCCGTACAGTAAAGGCTGAGGTAAGAGCTCATAACGCAAAAGGCGAGGTTGTTTGAAAAATCAACCATAGTATAGCCGACGTAGTTTTTCGGGTTTAATTTTTTCTCCATAAATTCACCTGCATATTCAAATTATATAACCGGAAATTATTCCGAGTATTGCCGATATACATATTATCAAAATCGGGTGCACTTTTTTAAAGGCACATATCAAAGATATCGCAAAAATGGACAGTGAAACATAAAATCCGACGTCCTTTATAATAGAAAGAGTAAATCCGCCTGTAAAAAATACGGTCATTCCCACGGACACGACCGCCGCCGCTATAAGTCCTATTACGGCAGGCTTCAAGCCGGACATACACCCCTTTATTATTTTGCTGTCTTTAAATCTTATAAAAAACTTCGCAACTATGAGTATTATAATAAACGACGGCAGGACGACACCGACCGTTGCACAAAAAGCACCCCAAAAACCTGCTACATGCGCTCCGACAAATGTTGCGGCATTGACGGCAAATGGGCCCGGCGTACTTTCGCTGACAGCTATAAAATCAACTATAGTCTGAATGTCAAGCCAACCTTTATCGGTAACCTCCGACTGCACAAGAGGAAGCATGGCATATCCGCCACCGAAAGTGAAAGCACCGATTTTAAGAAAAGTCAAAAACAACTGTAGATATATCAATACTTGCACCTCCGAATTAAGACTTCGTACCGTCTTCGGAAATTTTCCGCTGTGCTACCCAAGATGAAATAAGTCCGACTGCCGCACAGCAGACGATAACGAGCAAAACATTGACATTGAGAAAAGCCGTCAATACGAAGGCGAACATCATAATAATATACGAAATCAAATTTTTCGGTGACTGCCTGTACATATTAAAAAGTGAGTTTATCATCAAAGCCAAAACGCACGCCCTCACTCCTCTAAACGCATATTGAACGGCGAGTATATCGCTAAATTTTTGAATGGCGAAAGAGACAGCCAATATTATCGCAAACGACGGCAAGACAACTCCGACAGTAGCAAAAAATGCGCCCAAAAAGCCTGCTATCCGATACCCGACAAACGTTGATATATTAACGGCTATCGACCCCGGCGTAGACTCCGCAATCGCAACCATCTCCAAGACGTCTTCGTCAGTGACCCATTTTTTCTTGGCAACCGTTTCCCTTTGTATCAGAGGTATCATCGCATATCCACCGCCGAAAGTGAAAAGTCCTATTTTAAAAAACACACCGAAAAGAGAAAGTGAGTTTTTCAGTTTTTTATTCATACCGCTCCTCCTCGGCAAAGTCGACCGGTTTCACTCGCAAGTGATGTCAAACCGACCACACGTATTCATGAAAATAATATATCATAAGCAAAGAGAAAAAACAATGATTTTTCTCAAAGAGGTTGTGGTGCAGGTGAAGTTAATAACAGGCGAAAAGAAAAGTACTGTTTTCCGATAGAAACATTTAAGAGAAACTACTGCAACAAAGTTACCGTTTTACTGTTGTTTTTTGGAAAAATATTTAAACTTTTTTCAAATTTCCTCCACAAATTTCAAAAAACATATTGCCTAAACGCATAACGAATGTTAAAATTTAAGCATTGAAGTCAAATCCAACCCCGATTTGTTTTGGCTCCTCGGCGCATCTGCTGCGTTAAAATGCTCGCAAATCCGTCAGGATTTGCTCCGCTTTTGCCTTGCATCTGCATCCGATTACCTCAAAACAAATTCTTCGACCTAAAACGGATGGAGTTTCGAGGGATTTAAGCCGTAAAGAGACGAAAATACGCCGTTTTAGGCGGATTTGGATTTAAATTCAATGCTTAACCGAAAAACTGAATTTTACGGAGTGATAATCATGGACAACGCCACGAAAAACACGAAAGATTCTACAGTTACAAAGAGTGCCAAAGGTACCAAAAGTGCCCCAAATGCCAAAAGCACGCAAAGCGCCAAAAGCACTAAATCTACTAAATCTGTAAAAAATTCTAAGATTACAGAAAACGCTAAATCCACCAAAAACGTAGAGGCTGAAAATATCGAAAAAGCCAAAAATGTCGAAAAAGACGTAAAAGTTGAAAAAATCGAAACGGACGAAAAAGTCGAAAACACCACATCAAAAGCAATGCCGAAAGCCGAGAAACCG
>CAZBXS010000102.1:0-5033 GCA_964495955.1 uncultured Faecalibacterium sp. | reverse complement strand
CGGTCGATGACTTCTCGGTCGTAATTTCGCCTTTGTCGAGGTCGAAGCGGGTGGTGAGGTCGTAGCTTGTCAGCTTTCCGGCTTTGATTAAGTCCGCTGTAAGCGTTCTGACTAAAAGATCACGCAAAATTGCATCGCCGTCTTTCGTTTCACCGTATTGCCAAGCGACATCGCCGTTGTTCCAGCAGTTTTTACCCTGTACCCACGCACGACCCGAAGATGTGAAAACTTGAATGTACGACGCATCTTCTATCTTCGGCGTGTCGTGGTAGTATGTCACGCTACTGCCATCGGCTGACTTCATTATGGTTTGGTATAAGCCTTTTTCAAGTCCGGTTTTGAGCGTTTGGTGGAAGCTGTTGTACGCCTTTTCGACCTGCTCGGTGTAATTTCTGCTTTTTTCGATTTTTTCGGAAATGCTTTCCCCTGCGGTTACTTTCTCTTGCTCTGTCTGCGCATAGGATTTGACTGTAACCGACACACCGCCGTCAAAGCTCAGTTCTGAATACATAACCGGTACGCTGTAGCTGTTTTCGCCGATCTTGATTTTAATAACATCGCCGATATCTATTCTCGGATCTCCGACTAAGATTTCGCAGTTAGTAGGTTTGTACGAAAAGCCGTCAAGTTCTTCAAGCAATTCTTCTATCCGTTCGGGTGTCATAAACTCGTTTTCAAAAGAAATGCCCTCACCCGTACCGACCGAAAGCGTCTGTGTGTTTTGGGTCGTACAGGTAAGTGAGCAGACAGTGAAAGTGTTTTCACTTATTTCCGGCTCGGCACACATATTTTCGTCGTATTCCGCTGTAGATAATGTGTACTTTCGCACTTCGAACTTGCCATTACGGTTACAAATTGCATTTCCGCCGCAAAGACCTGCTATTTGTTCTAAGACAAAGGCTCTGTCTTTCTCGTCAAGCTGTTGTACGGATATTTTCGGCGTGTTAGACGTCGGCAACGGCACAAAGCCGACACCGCATTGAGTACAAACCTCTTCCCATATTTCCTCGGCTGTGCATTCACCGCTGAGTGAGGTTCGGTATTCGCCCGACGTTTTGATTTTCGCTCTATCGTATGCCGTAAACGAGGTCAGTTTGTCAACCGTTGTCGACTTTTCGACCGTGAAATATCCGAGTTTAATTTCTTCGCCCTCGACTGCGTCACTTAAAAGAGAAAGCTCGATTTCGCACCCGGTAATGTTTTCGGGGCAGTCATACATGCTGATTTCGGTATATGCGCTGTAGAGCTTTCCGATAGTCATTTTGTCGTCCGCAAACGGCGAGATTACAGTAGCTTCCACTACATTGTCCGAGTATTCGTTTTCACCGACTTTAAGCTTTAGACTGAAATGTCTGCCCGTAGATTTTATATATTGCTTAAATTTATCGCTTACTTTATGCATTTCACTCACCTCTTATATTTCAAAATTATTGCTCGACAAGGTCGATTTTATAACCGGTGTAAACCCGTATTCCGTCGACCGTGCTGTATAGCTTGTATGCCGGTGAGGAAGCGTATACGGTGGCTTCGAAAAGATGCTCGCCGTCGTACAGTTCAAGCGGAAAAAACGGCAACGATTTGTCATTTAAGACGCTTTGCAGTTTTTCGATACCGCTGTAGTCAAGCGGCGGGAACTCTATACTTAGGGTCTTTTTTATTCCTTTTATATCGCCGACCATTTTTGCTCCGGCTGTTCTGCCTGTATTTTTCGACCATATTTTTTCAAAGCCGAAAGTTACCCCCTCCGCTTTCGGAGAGGGCATAAGCACATTATTAAGTTTCAGGTATCCCATATTCACCTCTTATACTTTTATCGGGCACACGCCCGTCGAAGATGTCTTTTTGTTGATGTCGTCGATTACCGTCTCCGAGACCTTTTTGTTGCCGATGTAAACGGGTACGACCAAGGTCTGCGGTCTTGTATCGGAGCCGTCTGCACTACCGACTACTTCGTACACAGCACGTTTGATGACAGACAGCGGAGATACGACTTCGATTTCTCTCTTGTTATCGCCGACAATTACGGGCGTTTCGCCGAAATTTTTGGGTACGACTGTTCCCGAAGCGAGCTTCGGAGGGTCGATTTTTCCTATCTTTAAGCTTGACGGAAGAACCTTGTTAATAGCGTCAATAGCTTTGTTGAGAATATTTACAATGCCGTTTATGACGCTCTTGATAACCGATGTTACACCATCGGACAACTTCATGCTTATCGTCTCGGTTTTGCCCTTGATTTCGTCCGTGCGCTTTTTCCATTTGTCACGTACATCTTTGACCGTATCGGCAAATGACGCTTTCAAAGAGCCTCTTTTATCCTTGATTTCGTCGGTACGGTTTTTCCACTTTCCCTTTATATCGGCTACTTTATCGGAAAAACTCGCCTTAATATTCGCTTTGACATCTTTGATACCGGAAGTGAGCTTTTTCCATTTTTCGCTCATCTTCTCTTTCTTGCCGTCAAACCAAGATGTGATGTTCGTCCAAAGGTCTGTGAACTTCTCTTTGACCTTCTTCCAAATATCGCCGACGCCGTTCTTTAAGCCGTCTATCAAGTACCCTCCCATTTCAGCCATAACGGTTGACGGTGAATGTATCCCGAACGCTTCCTTAAAGCCTTTCAAAAACGGGTCGAGAATGTTTGTTTTTATCCAAGTGCCTATGTCCGTAAGTGCGTCGCCGATACCTTGAAGTACTCCCGAAATGATGTTTCCACCCGCTCCTTCGATGTAAGGGCCAAAGTACGTCTTAACATCGTCCCATACGCCGTCGAACAGTCCGTCCAAAAATCCGGCTATACCTCCGAGCGCCGCACCGATGCCCTCAAAAATACCCGAAACAATCTCACTGTAGTCGATATTTCTCAAAAATTCGGCGCATTTTTTGCCGATATCTTGCCAGTTGATATTTTCGAGTGCAGTGTCAATACTTGTGAGTATACCCGTCAGCGAAGCCGAGAGCGTCTGAGCTGCTTTGGCAAAGTCGATTTCGCTAAACCAGCCGTTGACCGTATCGCTTACAGATGTACCGAAATTCTTAAAATCAAAGGTATTAACAAAGCCTGAGACGGTATCTGTAATGACCGTCCACTTTTTAGCAAGGGTTTTTCCCGCAAGCGTAAAGTCGACATTGTCCATTATGCTGTTTAGGCTCTCGGCGATACCTGAACCGACACAGCCGAAGTCGACTGTATCGAGAAAGCTGTAGACTGTCTCAAGTCCCGCCTGTACGCTTTTTCCGATTTTCGAGCCGATAGAAGAAAAATTGACCTTATCGACTAAGGAATTGACTTTTTCGCCGAGTACGGTTCCGACCGACGCCCAGTCACCGTTTTCGATTGCATTCTTTATCCTATCCGCCCACGAGCCTAATTCGGCAGGCTCATATTTGACGGACGGTGTATCGGTACTTGAGTTTTTGTCATCGCTTTGCTTGGTTATTTTGTCGAAGCCGTAAAGCTCGTTTTGTGCGTCGGCGACCTCTTTCGTCGATTTTGCGACAGACGAAAGTGTACTTGCCGTTTGCTTCAAGCCTGCAAGAGACATCAACTTAACAAGTAGCTTACTCAAAAGTTCCAATGCCGTTAGAATGTACGGGATCATTTTTTCAAAAGCCGAAATCGCCGTTTCTATAGCCGGTGCGAGAGCCTGACCGAACGCCTTCTTCATTCCGTCCGTTTTGGCTTTGAGCTGTTCGCTACTGTCGACATATTCGGAAGAAATGTCTTTCAGCTTTGAAAAGGCACTTTTCAAAAGCATTAACCCTCCGGCTATAGCTGAAAGTTTCTTAAACTTTTGTGCAAGTGATGCCGTGTGTGAACCGGCAGATTTCATTTTATCAATAACGGAAGAAAAATGAGTAGCTACTTTTTTAACACCGGAATTTGCCGTAGAAACGAATTTTCCCAATGCGTTTTTTGCTTTCGTAAATCCCGATGACAAACTTGTTCCGATCTTCGAAAGTCTCATCATTTTCGACAGCTTGGAAGATGCCTTGCCTATTTCGGAATGTAACTTTTTAAGGCTCGGTTGAGAACTTTCGATTTTTTTGTTCTCGTTTGCTGCTTTTTCGGCAAGTTCTGCCATCTCGGAATAAGTTTTGTTCGATTTCTGTTCAAGTCGTGAAAACGAAGCTTGAGCTTTGTTTACATCGCTTTCGAGTTCCTTTAGCTTTTCACCGGGTTTGTCTGTACCGAATGTGTCAATAGCTAATTTGATTTTTCGTTCACGTTTTACCGATTCTTCGACTTTTTCATTAAGTTCGTCAAGTTTTCTTTCGGCATCTTTTATCGAGATTATTCCGTCCTCGCTGTTTACATTTGAATAGCCTAACGCTTTTGAATTTTCGATTTCTTCAAAAAGGCTATCCATTTGACCGCCGAGTTCTTCTGTCTTTCGCTTTGCCTCTTCCAGTTGAGTGGAAAGCGGAGTTTTCATTCCGAACTGCTCGATGACCTGTTTGACGCCGTCGTATTGCTCTTTGAGCTCTTCCAAGTGCTGTCTTGCTTTGTCGGTATCTGCTAACTGTGCTTTATGCGTTTCGGACAGCTTTTGCATTTGGCGGTCGTACTGTTCGATTTTATCCTGCGACTTAAAAATTGCGTCGCTCTCTTTTCGAAATTCAGCTTGCAGACTTTTCAGTTCACCTGCGAGTGTGCGTACTTTTTCACTCGGCGATTTCATCGCTTCTTTGAGCTTCTTTTGGCTCTTTTCGCATTCCTGTGATGTTTTCTCCAAAGACGACACCATTTCGTCCGTCTTCTTCTTGAAATCGGCGGTCTGCGCCGTGAATTTCACTTGCAGTTCTTCGATTTGCATTTTGTCACCTCCCTGTTTGTTATATGTTAGTGTTTTTTCTATATTTTTTTGCATTAAAAACAAAGTTCCGCTTTGCACTTGACAAAACGGAACTTTGCTTATATAATGTAACCGTAAGGCAACCGTTAAAAGCGGTTAGCGTTCGATGTTAAATAACTTATCTAACAACCGTCACTTCGCACAGTGGCGGTTGTTTCCTTTTACTTTAAATTTAATGGT
>CAZBXS010000101.1:0-5242 GCA_964495955.1 uncultured Faecalibacterium sp. | reverse complement strand
TTGCCTTTTTCTTAAGCATTTTCTTCGTGTTACCGCTCATCATTGTCGAACCGACGAGCGCACCGGCACTGCCTACTGCCATACCGATACCCATACCTGCCATAATTCCTGCCGTTTTTTTCATTGAACTCACACTCCGTATATTTTTTAAGTTGTATCAATATTTTGCCCGAAAAAACCGATATATACATTCGGACGATTGAAAAAAATTTTTGTTTGTGGTACAATTTCACCCGTACCTAAAACTAAAAACAGAAAGAATTGATTTTATGGCAAAACTCAACATCGTCTTGGTCGAACCCGAAATTCCGCAAAATACGGGCAACATCGCAAGAACCTGTGCGGCTACGGGTGCGGCGCTTCACATAGTAAAACCGATGGGTTTCAGCGTCGACGACAAATACTTAAAACGTGCCGGGCTTGATTATTGGCACCTTCTCGATTTAACATATTACGAGTCGCTTGACGACTTTTTTTCGAAAGTACAGGGAGAATTTTTCTATTTTACGACGAAAGCTCTCCACAGACATTCGGATATATCTTACCCCGACAACAGCTATCTTTTCTTCGGAAAGGAGACGAAAGGTTTACCGGAAAAATTATTGAAAGAAAATCCCGACCGATGCGTTCGCATTCCGATGATAGACGAGTCACGTTCGCTCAACCTTTCGAATTCGGTAGCAATCGGCGTTTACGAGACGCTCAGGCAATGGGATTATCCCGAACTTTTATGCAAAGGTGAACTTCATAATCTGAAGTGGTAAAAACAAATCGAACAAATGTTCGAAAAAATATTGACAACTCGATTTTTCTCTCATATAATATAAGTGTGGGACAGCACGGTGTCCCGCACTTAGTTCATTTTTCGGTGGCACGAGACCGAAAAGTACAAAAAACAGCTTTCACTGATATTCATTCGGTGGGAGCTGTTAATTATTTTTTAAAATACGGAAGGAGAAAACATGACTTACACATTAGATGTACACGACCTTGAAAACCAAGTTGTCGAGGTCAGACAGTTCGAACACAACACAACAGGCGTCCGTGCAGTTTTTACAGCCGAGGATATACACGAGGACATAATCGACCTTGTGCCATGTTTGCTTTTGTCGTTCGGAGAAAAAATTACGGGTGAAAACGGATTAAGCTACATAGTGACAAATGAAGAAGCCGGAATTTTGTGGGACGTACATGAAGAATACACGCAAAAGCCGGGTACTTTCTTCGCTCAATATGCGTTTTTGACAGTCGACGGAACGATCAAAGCGTACACGGAAAAATTCATTTTCAGGGTACTGCCGTCGGTCGACATTCAAAAAGCCGCATTTGAGTGCAAACCCCGTTTTGTCGAAGCGTTCAAAAACGAAATGGAACAGAAAATCGCCGACAGCGTACCGTCAAAAGTCAGCGATCTTGAAAACGACAGCGGTTACATCACTTCGGACACTTTGGCGGAATATGCTAAAAAGGAGGAAATCGACACTTCACTTCAAGAGTACGCAAAAACCGAAGATTTGACCGAAGCACTCGGTGCGTACTCAACTACACAAGAAATGAACGAAGCGCTCAGCGAATATGCTAAACCTGCGGACATCAAGACTTCTATAAACGAATACAAAACTTCGATAAAGCCTACTTCGGTATTTTCTGCGAAACTACCCACATCAGCCACTGCGACTTCTTTGAGCAATGCGGTCTTGACCCCGGATACAAACTCGGTTTATACGAGCGTATTTTATCTTAATAAAAAATCCGGTGGTAACAGCTTTTCGCTCAAAGAATTTACAATTGTTATAACTTCGCCTACTCCGGCAAAAGCCGCCGCAAATGTCGAAGTGTACGTAAACGCATCGGGTACGACAAATTTGTCGACTGCGACAAAGCTGTGTAAAATCGAGAATGCATTCGTTTATAACAACGAATATATCACCTATATCCATTGCAAATTTCACAACAACACATGCCGTTTGACTTATACTAAATATTCGTCACCTTCAAGCACAAAACCGGCTGAGACGGAGACATTCATTCTCAACGCACGTTTGACCTCGGCGACAAGTTTCTACATTCGATTTATACCGACCGATACTTCAACATCTGTAAACTTCACATCGGGTACAAAAATCGAAATCATCGGCAATGTTTGATAAGGAGGGATAATATGGTAGATTTTATAAAATCACGTCCGTGGCTTTACCGTGGACTCAGAACATTTTTTCAGGCATTTCTGAGCACTCTCACCGGTCAGATTTTGCTTGTACAACAAGGTGAAATCAACGAAAAGCTGATATTTTCCGTACTTGTATCATCGATGGCAGCCGGACTTTCCGCACTGATGAACGCCGGCGAAAGTTCAAGTTCCGACGGCAATAATATTATATGAGGGAGTGAAAATATATGTCTGTTAAAAAGTACTCATTAAAAAAAGACGGTGAAAAATTTCTCTCCGAACATTTTCAAGTAAGGGAATTCAAAAGCAAAGACGGAGCAGACAAAATCTATATCGAATCGGGACTTATCGACTGTCTCGAAAAGGTTTTCGCTCACTTCGACTGTCTGAAAATCAACATCGTATCCGGCTACAGAACGGCAAGTCACGACAAAGCCGTCGGTGGCAAAGGCGCAGGTAATCACGTTAAGGGCAAAGCCGCCGATTTTGTTGCATACAGAAAAGACGGGACAAAAATCCCGTCAAAAGAAATCGCTCTGTATCTTGAAGATATCGGCGTTAAGGGTATCGGCTACCGAGCGGGAGGCAGTGAAACGAGCACTCACACCGATATAAATTACCGCACAAAGAAGTGGTACGGCGACGAAAAAAAGAGCATGACAGCTTCCGTCGGTGCAAGTTTTTACCCGTACCTGAAAGTCAAATATACCGAAAACATGGCGTTGACGGCTGTAAAAATCAGAAAAGAACCGTCGCTTTCAGGAGAAGTTGTCGGACTTTTAAAAATCGGTGACAAAGTACAGGTCACCGACTGCGAAAAAATAAACCGAGACGGTTACCGCTGGAGCAAAGTCAAATTCGGCTCAAGTCACTGCTGGATAGCCGACCGATATCTCAAGGAGGTGAGAAGATGAGCGAGACCGTAACAGTCGCCGTACTTTCACTTCTCGGTACGGTTTTCGGCTCTGTCATAGGCATTCTCACTTCTAACAAATTAGTTGTTTACAGGATAGAACAGCTCGAAAAGAAAGTCGACAAGCACAACAGCGTCGTCGAGCGCACCTATCAGCTTGAAGAAAAGATAAAGGTTGCAAATCACAGGATAGAGGATTTGGAGAAGAAGGTTAGATGACGGACGGGTGGGGTGCCGGGGAAAGCTGACGGAAATCGAACGCAATACGGTTTTTTAAGGCATATTTCCGCCAATACTGCGTCAGAAATCCTCGCAATGCGTCAGCATTGCTTGCGGTTTCTTCCTTGCCTTGACGAAAATCTGTTCTTAAAAAACTGCTTCGCACCCAAAACGCAACAGTTTGCGTGCAATCGGGCATTTCTTTGTCGCAGGATGTGACGTATTTCAAGGTAAAAAATGTTCGAAATGTTGCGCTTTGGGCGTACCCAGTTCAATTCCCGTCAGCTTGCGGCGAGCGAATGTGGAGCGGTACCTCGTGCGCTTGCCGCAAGGCAAAGTGCTAAGAGGTGCCCGAACATTCGCTGAGGACTGTCGGTCAGATGAAGTTCGGCTTAAACCGACAGATTCAGTGTGTTGCAATTTCGAAAATTTTCGTTTTGAAGTCAAGTTTAATACCCTCGGTAACTTTCCCATGTCTGCGTGCGCAGTAGCCAAGCGAGTGCACGCACGAAAATCAGGGGCTCGACGCCCCTGATTTTCGTTTGGAAGTCGGCACGTGTCGAACTTCTCCGGCGACGCCCTCGTGCACCGTCTCAGCCTGCACGCCTGCGGCGTGCGCCTTCGAGGTGCGTCGTGCGTCGCCCGCACGCCTTCGGCGTGCGGGTTCACCCAACCCACACATCAAACAACCGCCCTCGGCAAGCCGAGGGCGGTTGTGCTACATTAAAAGTAAATTTATCTGAGAACTTCTATCATTCTGTCGGGGAAGTTACCGATAAGCGAATCAACGCCCATTGAGGAAAGTCTCTTTATATCTTCATATTCGTTGACTGTCCACGTGTTGACTTCTCTGCCTGCATCTTTCATTTCCTTATAGAGTTCATCTGTGAGGTTACAGAATATCGGGTGTACGCAGTCTACGCCGTGAGAAGCGGTGTAGGCGCCCATTCCGATGACCCAGCTTTCGATAAGAAAGCCGTTTTTGATTTCGGGAGCTATCTCTTTGCAACGCATAATGGTAAAGTGGTTGAATGACGAGAGTATTATTCTGTCCTCAAGTCCGAATTCTTTTATCATGTCGATAACCGCTTTTTCGATGCCGTGATACTCGAAAATACCTGTCTTGAGTTCGATGTTTGTAACAAAGCCGTCAACATCCTTTACAAGCTCAAAATACTCTCTGAGCGTCGGTATTTTCTGGAACGGATACTGTCCTTCGAAATTGCCGTAGGCGTTGAATTTGCACAATTCCTCGTATGTGTAATCCTTGACATAGCCTGTGCCGTCAGTCGTTCTGTCGATTTTTTCATCGTGGATAATTACAAGCTCCTTATCCTTCGTGAAATGCACGTCAAGCTCAATACCGTCACAGCCGAGCTCTACCGCTTTTTCGAAAGCGAGCATTGTGTTTTCGGGATACTTTCCGCTAAATCCTCTGTGAGCGAAAATTTTTGACATTTTGAAAACCTCTTTTCAATATAGAAAATATAGAAATATTTGTACGTCTTAGTTGACTGCCTTTTTCAGTTCGTCTACCTTGTCGGTCTTTTCCCACTCAACGCCGAGCTCTTCTCTTCCGATATGACCGTAGGAAGCGAGCTGACGGTAGATGGGTCTTCTGAGTTTGAGCTTATCTATAATAGCCGCCGGACGAAGATCAAATACCTTTTCGACCGCACTTTCAAGTACGTCGTCGGAAACTTTTCCGGTACCGAAAGTGTCAACCATTATAGAAACCGGCTTGGCAACACCGATGGCGTATGCAAGCTGAACTTCACACTTTTTGGCAAGGCCTGCGGCAACGATATTTTTTGCGACATATCTTGCGGCGTAAGCTGCCGAGCGGTCAACTTTTGTCGGGTCTTTTCCGCTGAATGCACCACCACCGTGACGTGAATATCCGCCGTATGTATCGACGATTATCTTTCTTCCCGTAAGTC
>CAZBXS010000100.1:0-5246 GCA_964495955.1 uncultured Faecalibacterium sp. | reverse complement strand
AAGAGCTTACTCGGTGTTCTTTCTCTCGGCATCATGGGCGGAACGGACATTCGAATCATAGCGGGTGGTTCCGATGAAGAACAGGCAGTTGAAGAACTCGTCAAGTTAGTCGAGTCCGGCTTCGCTGAATAAGAGACTTTGATTTATCGGCGCATCGCTTTCGGCGGTGTGCCTTTCACTTTTTAAAAGGGGGCGGTCAAGTGAGAAATATCGTTATTGCGTCGTCGAGCCGTAATATGACAGCTAAACTCGACAGAGTTATTTTGACCGTTTCTTCAGCCGAAACGTATCACTGCAAGACCGCCGCACAGCTATATTCGTTGTGTGATCAGCTCGGTGGGGGAGTAGTGATAGTCTCTGCACTCAGGGATACCTCGATAAATGAAATCAAAAACGCACTTTCGCTTGACTGGGACATAATAGCTATTCTACCTGCCGGTGCGCCCGTACCGTTTTATTCGAGCAATTTGACTGTTTTTACGGCGCCTGTTAATATCGGCGAGTTCCTCTCGTCACTTCAGTCGCTCCTCAATTTGACCGAGTACAAACAGACCGACTACGGCAAAGATAAAGCCGATGTTGTTTCAAAGGCGAAACACATACTTATCGAAAAAGAACACATAAGCGAAACCCAAGCGCATTACCTTCTTCAAAAAATGAGTATGGACAAAGGGTTGTCGATAAAAAAACTTTCTGAGAAGATAGTTTCGGAATTTTCGCTAACTTAGTCTGACAGATTTTTATAAAATAACGCATAGGTATTCCGTACGCTTTTGTCGGTGAACCTGTGCGTTATTTTCGTCGGAAGTGGTTGATGTTTGTGCTTGTGGACGGTGGAAATTTTTTCTGCGTGTCCGTACCCCTCTGTCGACTTCGTCGACATCTCACCTAAAGGTGAGACAAGATGGAATTTCTGCACAAAGTTAGTCTCGGCTCACCTTTAGGGGAGCTGGCAAGGCGAAGCCTTGACTGAGGGGTTTGGTTCGCTTCACTCGCAGGTAAGAAATAATAAGTAATAGATAAGAAGTTAGACGTAAAATAGGTTTTACACAGTCGCACAGACTAAAAATACAACAATTTCGCATTCCTCATTTCGAATTTCGAATTGAATTTAGTTGTCCTCGGCTTTCGCATGGGTGCCCACTTTCTACTACGACCTAATTCCTACTGCCCCGGAAGGCGACGTGCTCGTGCACCGTCTCACATAGCACCCTGCGGGTGCACGTTCGAGGTGCGTCGCACGTCGCCCCGCCTGCTTCGCAGGCGGGGCTCTCCACCAAACAAAATCCGTGTACCGAAATCTAAGTACACGGATAAAATATAACATATTATTTACTTAGTTAAAAATAACTGCTTTGCCATCTGGCTGAATTCGTAGAACTCATCATAATAGAATCCGTCGTCAAGTACTTCGTCAAGAAAACCGAACATGCCCAAGCCGAAACCTACCAAAGCTACAATAACCGTAATGACCGTAAAGACAATGGCGATGATACAAAATACCCACGCCCATTTGCGAAGTTTGTCGATAGAGGCTCTTTTTTGATCGGCTAACGGGAAGTTGCCCGATCTGACGGCACTTTCGAAGTCAGAACATTTCACAAGTGCGATTATCGCCAAAACGACCGCTACCCAGTTTTGAAGTACGACGCCGATAACGAGTGCGGCTATGATACTGCCTTTTTTCAAAATACTGCTGTCGATCGGCGTGTAGTTGTAATTTTGGTTATAGTTGAAACTGTTTGTGCCGTTTGGGTTGTTGTTGTATTGATTGGCGTTGTACTGATTAGCGTTGTACCGGTTGCCGTTTTGGGCGTTGTACTGTTGACTGAAGTTCGGGTTTTGCTGTGTGTACCCGTTCGGATTTTGTCCTTGAGCGTTATTGTTGTAACCGTAATTATAAGTATTTTGTGCTTGCTGTCCTTGTTCGCTATCAAGTCTTGAGCTACAGTTTACACAGTAAACAGCGCCGTCGGGACATTCAGCACCGCAATTTTTGCAAATCATAATTTTCCACTCCTTTGTTTTAGTGTATAATAATTTATACAACGTCATTGTATCACATATTTTCGCAAATGTCATTGAAAATATATAAAAAATATTGTATAATTCAGGAAGAATTTTATAAAAATCGGATTTTATTCGAAAGGAAACGGACAAAAATGAAAAATACATACGAAACTCCCTTAAATTCAAGATATGCAAGCAAAGAAATGCAGTACATTTTTTCGCCCGATTTTAAGTTTAAAACATGGAGAAAACTCTGGATAGCTCTTGCCGAAAGCGAAAAGGAACTCGGACTTAATATAACAGACGAACAGATATCCGAACTTAAAAGTCACGCCGAAGATATTAACTACGACGTTGCCGAAAAGAGAGAACGTGAGTGTCGCCACGATGTTATGAGCCATGTATACGCCTACGGTGTACAGTGCCCGACTGCAAAACCGATAATTCATCTCGGCGCTACGAGCTGTTATGTCGGCGATAATACAGATGTAGTTGCCATGAGAGAGGGACTTTTGCTCATTCGTAAGAAACTCGTTAATTTGTTGAAATTACTAAGTGATTTTGCACTTGAATATAAAGATTTGGCTTGCCTTGGATTTACGCATTTTCAGGCAGCACAGCCGACGACTGTAGGCAAAAGAGCGACGCTTTGGCTTCAGGATATTGTTATGGACTTCGAACAACTTGAATTTCAGATTTCTCAAATGAAACTTTTGGGTTCAAAAGGAACAACGGGAACTCAGGCAAGTTTTATGGAGCTTTTCGACGGCGATACAGACAAGTGCCGTCAGCTTGACAAAAAGATAGCCGAAAAAATGGGCTTTGACGCCTGCTTTGCCGTATCCGGTCAGACTTATTCGAGAAAACTTGACGCACAAGTACTTTCGGTTCTTGGCGGCATCGCACAGTCGGCAACGAAATTTTCCAACGATATGCGTCTTTTACAGCACTTAAAAGAACTTGAAGAGCCGTTCGGAAAAAGTCAGATCGGCTCATCTGCGATGGCGTACAAGCGTAATCCGATGAGATGTGAAAGAATAGCGGCACTTGCGAGATACGTTATGGTCGATACCTTAAATCCGCAGATAACCGCCGCAACGCAGTGGCTCGAACGTACTTTGGACGACTCGGCAAATAAGAGAATAGCGGTCGCCGAAGCCTTTCTTGCGACAGACGCAATAATCGAAATATACATGAATGTCGTCGACGGAATAGCTGTGTACCCGAAAATGATAGAAAAGCACCTTGATGCCGAACTTCCGTTCATGGCAACCGAAAATATTCTCATGGAAGCTGTCAAAAAAGGCGGGGACAGACAGGCTATGCACGAAAGAATAAGACAGCACTCAATGGACGCCGGTATGCAGGTCAAAGTGTACGGCAAAGAAAATGACCTCGTTGACAGAATAGCGAACGACAGCGAGTTTAATTTGACGAAAGACGAAATCCTCAGCGCCATGAAAGCCGAAAACTTCATAGGTCGTGCTCCGCAGCAAACACAGGAATTCGTTGACGAATTCGTCAAACCCATAATCGAAAAATACAGCGATGACTTGGGCGTACAGGCGCAGGTCAATGTCTGAAAGGTGATATAATGCGTTTATTGAATGTGTCAGAAAACGGCTACAAAGGTCAAGCCGACCCGTACATATTTAAATATGAAAGTAAGTATTATATATACGTCACGGGTCACGATGCGATTTATGCGTATCAATCGGACAGCCTTTTTGAAAATTGGGAATACTGCGGAAAAGTTATGACAATGGAGGGTCACGATTCATTTTGGGCACCGAGCGTGATTGAAATTGACGGAAAATTTTATATGTACAACTCAATCGAAATATATGACGACACGCCCGACGAAAGAGGACACAGAGGTGCCATGCACGTCTCGGTATCGGATAGTCCTCTCGGCCCTTTCACTTGTACAAAACGAATACTCCACCCGTTTTCGATCGACTCGCACATCGTCAAAAACGAGTCGGGACTGTACCTGTTTTATTCATCGAACCGTTTTGACGGCGAAAGAATAGGTACTTGCATATATGTTGACCGTATGATTGACCCATACACGCCGCAAGGTGAGCCGAAATTGGTGCTCGAACCGACGCTCGATGAGGATATATACCGCCGAGACCGATATAAAAAAGGTCAGCACTGGCATACGATTGAGGGTGCGTTTTATTTCAAAGAGGGAGATTGGCACTATTTGATGTACTCCGGAAATTGCTTCGAACAGCCGACCTATTATGTCGGATACGCAAGAGCGAAAACGGACGAAACGGACTTAACGAAAATCAAATTCGAGAAATTTCCCGATGAACGTACTTATTCACCGGTACTGAAAGCGAATGATTTCGAAGAGGGGACAGGTCACAATTCGATGATCAAGGAAAACGGTCAATGGTACGCCGTATATCACGCAAGAGATATAGCCAAACACGAAGACGCATTCGATTCAAGAACGGCAAGAATTTGCAAAATCAACGTAAACGACGGAATTTTGACAGCACAAAGGTATCCGGATCGGGTGTGAAGAACGATAATTTGATATGAGTATAAATTTTGCTTTTAATAGAACAAAACATGAAAAATTTTATCCTGATTGTAAGATTAGAATTTTATATAAAAATAAACCGTTTACGCATATTTGCTTTACAAATGATAAAAAGTCGTGTATAATAGCACGAAATGACCGCTCGTAGCGTAGCCGGATAACGCATCAGACTCCGACTCTGAAGACCGTGGGTTCGAATCCCGCCGGGCGGGCCACAAAAAGTCTCTTTTGTCCATCGGACGAAAGAGACTTTTTGTTTATCTGTACTTGAAAACTTGAAGATAAAATTACCTTGCTTTTTTTAAGATGATTTCATATGTTTGCAGTACTGCGATTTACAAGTTACAGACTAATACCTAAATGCGTGCGCAGTAGCTTGCGAGTGCACGCACTGTCACCGAGGGCTCGATGCCCTCGGTGACAGTAAAACTGCAGTTTGTGCAGAATTTAAGTTTCGGATATGCTGACAGCAAACGCTCATATTCCTCTTTGGCGATTTTGCCCTTGCGGTACTTCTCTGCTTCTTTCTGCCAAGCGGTAAAACGCTCAAGCAAAGAAATGTAAGATGTTCCTCTGTTCTTATCAAGACGGATACAAACCTCATCATCAAGTTTGTCAATTTTTAAGCCGTAAATGTCCTCTAATGCAAACAGCGTGTGCATAAAGCCGAGATCGGTAT
>CAZBXS010000099.1:0-5290 GCA_964495955.1 uncultured Faecalibacterium sp. | reverse complement strand
GTGTATCCGAAGATATACGCAGAGAAATAATAGCTATCATAAGAGAGCTTAAAGATCCGAGAGTGAAAGACAAAATGCTTACGGTGGTAAGAGTTGAAGTCAGCAGTGATATTTCATATGCGAAAGTATATGTCAGTGCACTTGAAGGCATCGAAACGGCTAAAGAGGCAGTCAAAGGTCTCGTCAGCGCAACGGGACTTATAAGACACGAACTCGGCTCAAGACTGAGACTGAGAAAAACGCCGGAGATAAAATTCGTAGCCGACGACTCGGTTGAAAAAGGTATAGACATCTTCAAAAAGTTGGAGGCGTCAAGAGGTGAAAAAGCTGATGATGAAAATTTCTGATGCGGCGAAAATGCTCCTTGATAAGTCCGAAGTAATCATTCTCACCCACGCTAACCCCGACGGAGATACACTCGGTTGCGGTTATGCGCTGATGAGAGCGTTCAGAAAACTTAATATCAAATCGGCGCTTTTAAACTCGGACAAAATCCCCGAAAAGTACGGGTATATGTTCCTTGAAAATGACGTTGTAGATGAAAATACGGCGTTCGTACTGGCGGTCGATGTCGCAGACCCGAAACTCTTGGGCTCACTTGAAGAAAAATTCGCTTCCCGTGTGGATCTTTGTATCGACCACCACGGTTCGAATTTGATGTACGCCGAAAGTACATTCGTCGACAGCACTGCGGCTGCGGCGTGTGAGATAGTCTATGAACTGATAAAAGAAATGGGCGTATCGGTTGACGACGAAACAGCGACCTGTCTTTATACTGGCATTTCAACCGATACCGGCTGTTTCAGATATTCGAACGTGACGGCGAAAACTCACGTTTTCGCCTCCGAACTTATCGAAAAAGGCGCAAGGCACGCATTCGTCAATACTTTGATGTTCGAGACCAAGAGCAAGGAGTACTTCGCACTCGAAAAAATGTGTCTTGATTCGATGGGACTTTATTTTAACGATACGGTCGCAGTAATTAAGCTGACGAAAGAAATGTACCGTCAAAGCGGTGCGGACGAAAGCTACGCAGATGCGATATCAAGTATTCCCCGACAGGTCGAGGGCGTCAAAATCGGCGTAACGGTCAAGGAAAAAGCCGAGGGTGAATACAAAATTTCCCTTAGGACACACGAGCCTTACGATGCGGCGCAGATATGCAAACTTCTCGGCGGTGGCGGTCACGCAAGAGCGGCAGGCTGTCAAGTCGAAGGAACACTCAAAGACGCAGAAGAAAAAATCATAAAAGCTATTGAAAAGGTAATTTTATGACGGGAATCATTTGCTTTGACAAACCTAAAAATATAACATCATTTTCCGCTGTCGGAATACTCAAACGTGTCACGGGCGAGAAAAAAGCCGGTCATGCGGGAACTTTGGATCCGATGGCGACGGGGGTATTGCCTGTTGCTTTCGGCGGTGCAACTCGATTTATCGAGCTGTTCGAAACCCACGACAAAGCCTATGAAGCCTCGGTGAAACTCGGCGTCACGACGGACACACTTGACTGTACAGGCAAAGTATTATCCGAAACCGAATGCGATGTCACAAAGGAAGAATTACTTCAAGTCCTCGAAAGTTTCAAGGGGAATATACAGCAAATTCCGCCTATGTACTCGGCTATAAAAAAGGACGGCATTCGCCTGTACGAATTAGCAAGGCAAGGGATAGACATCGAACGTGAAAAAAGGGAAGTTACCGTTTATTCGCTCGAATGTCTCGACTTTGACAGGGAAAACCAAACTTTTAAAATATCCGTCGAATGTTCGGCGGGAACATATATAAGAACGCTGGCGAGCGATATAGGCGAAAAACTCGGCTGCGGTGCAATGATGACCGAACTGAGAAGAACGAAAGCACTCGGATTTACTCTCGAAAACTGCGTCACAGAGGACGAAATCAAGGCTCTCGCACAGCGTGGAGAAACAGAAAAAGCCGTTATACAGGTGGAAGATGCACTAAAGTATGACAGCGTTTTCGTGACGCAAAAACAGGCTGTCAGATTTCACAACGGCGGTCATCTCTCGACCGACAGGCTTAATTTCGAAGTTAAGCCGAACATGAGATACAAGGTCTATTCACCCGAAAGAGAATTTCTCGGAATAGGCGAAGTCTCACCTGACGGCTTACAGTTAAACGCAAAAAGAGTTTACATGGGGGACACGGCAAAATGACGGAAAATACAGGTTCGGTTGTTGCTCTGGGCAATTTTGACGGACTTCACAAGGGTCACAAAAAGGTTATCATGAGTGCGATAAAAGAAGCCGAAAAAAGAAACCTGAAAGCAGTCGTACTTCTTTTTAACGAACACCCGTTTAAAGCTCTGGGCTACAAGATACCCAAGAGTATAATGACGAAAGAAAACCAAATAAAAACGGTAAACGAAATGGGCGCCGAAGTCTGCATGTTGAATTTCAGCGAAATTCGCAATATGTCATGTGACGAATTCGCTATTAAAGTACTTGTCGACAGGTTAAACGCTCAGGCTGTCTGCTGCGGTTTCAACTATCACTTCGGTAAGGGAAGAAGCGGCGACGCTCAGGAACTTAACAGAATATGCTCCCGCTTCGACATAGACGTCTTTGTCGCCGAACATGTCGACTACAAAGGTGAACCGATAAGCTCAACGAGAATTAGGGAAGAAGTCGAAAAGGGGAACATGCGTGACGCAAACACCATGCTGGGAGAACCTTTTTGGTACGATTTTGAAGTTGTCGGCGGTGACAGGATAGGCAGAAAACTCGGTGCACCGACGATAAATCAGCGTTTTAGCGAAAACTTCCTTGTACCTTTAAGAGGCGTGTATGCATCGAAAACATATGTCGGGGAAGAAATCTACCCGTCTGTTACGAATATCGGTGTACGCCCGACGGTCAACGGATCCGAGCTTAGAAGCGAGACTTATATAATCGGCTTTGAGGGTGACCTGTACGGTCAAAAAATCAAGGTCGGCTTGGACAAATACATCAGAAGCGAAAAGAAATTTTCTTCGCTTGAGGAACTTAAAAATCAAATCAAAACCGACAGCAAAAGAACGGGGGATCTCGACAAAATGGACAGAAAAAATGTCAAAGCGGTATTTTTCGACTTCGACGACACGTTGCAGTCAAGACGTGGTGCATACAGACTTTACTGTGAGGCTTTTCTTGACAAGTACTTCCCGAACATAGACGAAAAAGAAAGAGCACGAAAACTTGACGAAATGGAAGAGCACGTCGACGGCGGTTATAAGTCCCGTGAGGAATATTTCCCCGAACTTATCGAACTGTGGAAATGGGAAAATCACCCGCCGATGCAGGAACTTTTCGATTCGTTCAACGAGGACTACGGAAAATATGTCGTAATGCTCCCGAACGCACTTGACGTTTTGGAAGAAGTCAAACGCAGAGGATATGTAATGGGCATTATCAGCAACGGCGTATCCGTACTTCAAAACACGAAACTCGATACGGCAGGCATAAGAGACATGTTCGATGTAATAACAGTTTCGGGAGATTTCGGCGTCTACAAACCCGACAGACGCATTTTCGACGAGGCGTGCCGTCAGGCAGGTATTGCCAATGAGGACTGCCTTTTCGTCGGCGACCACCCGATAAACGACATACAGGGTGCACTCGGTGCCGGTATGCAGGTAGTCAGAATGAATCAGGGCGACTTTTATAACAAAGACATAGACAGCTCGATAACGACAATAGAAGATATCGGTGAACTTTTGAAAATTATATAAACAAACACACCGCAGAATTTCGGTTCTGCGGTGTTTTCATATTCAGGTTTATTTCCGGTGCAACTGTTATTCGCCTTGCTGTGAAGTGACTTCGATAAGTCCGCTGAGTTTCTTGTATATCTTTCGGACGGTGCGTGACTTTTCTTCGACTTCGTAATCTTTGCCCCTTTCGTCTATAAGTGCGTCGATTTTGCTTTGGTAAAGTTCGAGTAATACGTCGTTTTTATACGTCATGAAATATTCGTAATCGTCGCTTGAAATGTCTACTCTGTATACCAGATAAATCGTGTCGTCGTTTTCGATGACGGTCGCTTTGTTGTTTTTAAGTTTGCTGACTTTGGCGAAAAAGTCGGTGCCGTATTGGGTGTTATCTTTTGTGAAAATGTATATGTCAAGTCCGTCGGTACCGATGAGGTCGTTGCTGGCGTTGTATTGTGAGTACAGCTCGTCAATGTCCGCTCCGCTGTTGGCTTTCGTCTGCATTGATTCGAAATAGCGTTCAATGCTTGTCAATGCCGTACCGGAGAGTTTGACCGTTCCGCCCAAAGCGTCAACCGTAGTCAAAGATGCTGCGATTATCTTGACGCCGACGTACTTTTTCGAAAAAGCCGCTTTTAAAGTTGCGGTTTTGACAGGGTGTATCTCACTGCTTTCACCGTAGTAATAGTTGGTCAAAGCGGTTTTGTAAGTCTCGCTTTTTACGATTTTATATAAATCCTGTTTCGTCACGCCGATACTTTCATAATATTTTCCGAAAAGGTCCCAGCGTTCGTCCGTCTCAGCTGCCGCATCGTCTCTTAAGTCGTAGGTCATGTTCGTTTCAAGCTCTGCCCAAAGGGAGTTGACTGCGACATATTTTTTGATAAGCTGTGTTACTGCGTCCCTAACGTCGCCTTCGAGACATTCGTCTTCAAGCGAAAATTCGCTTCTGTGGGTTAATACATAGTCCATGTAATATGTGTATACGCCGTCGGTAACCCCGACATCATTGACGCTCACGGCGTATTTCAAATCCGAACCGCAACCTGCGAAAGCGGTCAAAATTATCAGTGCAATGAGCAATATTGAAATCACTTTTTTCATAATATATCTCCAAACTAACTTCAGATGATTTAATATTATACTACATTATTTTGAAAAAGTCTATACTTCGGTTTTCTTTTTGATGTACGGGTGAATGTGTGCGATGGGTGAAGAAAAGAGCCACCGAAAAGGCGGCTCTTTTTGTTCAAATCAATATAAATTTAATCTTCTTTTATGTCTTTCTTTTTCATAAACGGAAGACCTATCAGCATTATTGCGGCGAATACTATCAGGTAGAACAGAACCGGACAGCTGAATTTTCCCGCTTCCTTAGCGGCGAGATAGGGTGAAATGCCGTGAGCGTAAATTGCGGCGATAACCATGAATACCGCACCGCAGATAGCAAGACCCGGCACAATAAAGCGTTTGAGCGGTTTTTCGTCTTTAGCTTTGACCATGAACATAACGAAAATCGGAATGTACAAAGCATAGGTCGTTATGATGGGAAGTTCCGATGAGTCGAAACCGAAAATGCCG
>CAZBXS010000098.1:0-5306 GCA_964495955.1 uncultured Faecalibacterium sp. | reverse complement strand
CAGAAAGCATCAAAAGAAGTCAGTTAGAAATGCTTGAGAAGATTTCGGGATATACAAAAGAACAGGCGAAAGTCGTACTTCTTGACAAACTCGACGGCGACCTTACCCGTGAAAAAGCGGTTAAGATCATGGAGTTTGAACAGAAAACAAGAGATGAGTCCGACGCTCTCGCCAGAGAGATCATATCGACCGCTATTCAGCGTTGTGCCGCCGACCATGCCGCCGAAACGACGGTATCGGTAGTTGCACTTCCAAGCGACGAAATGAAAGGCCGTATAATCGGCAGAGAGGGCAGAAATATCCGTACTCTCGAAACAATAACGGGCGTCGACCTGATAATCGACGATACGCCCGAAACCATCACTCTTTCCAGCTTTGACCCGATACGCCGTGAGGTCGCCCGTCTGACGCTCGAAAAGCTCATTACAGACGGCAGAATTCACCCGGCGAGAATTGAGGAAATGCACGAAAAGAGCAAAAAAGAAGTCGAACACACCATTCGCCAGACGGGTGAAAGAGCTGTTATCGACGCCGGTGTAAACGGCGTACACCACGAGCTTGTAAAACTCCTCGGCAGACTTCGCTACAGAACGAGCTACGGTCAAAACGTACTCAACCACTCACTTGAAGTTTCCTACATTGCCGGTCTCATGGCGTCCGAACTCGGCGTAGATGTAAAACTCGCAAGACGTGCCGGACTTCTCCACGATATCGGTAAGGCTCTCGACCACGAGATTGAAGGCTCACACATTGAGTTGGGCGTAGAATACGCTAAAAAGTACAAAGAAAACGACATCGTCGTCAACGCAATTCAAGCTCACCACGGCGACGTTGAGCCGAAGTCGATAATCGCTTGTCTTGTACAGGCGGCTGACGCTATCTCGGCGGCAAGACCCGGCGCAAGACGTGAGAACCTGCAAAACTACATCAAGAGGCTCGAAAAACTCGAAAACCTCACGAAAGAGTTCAAAGGCGTCGAAACTTCCTACGCTATCCAAGCCGGCAGAGAGGTTCGAATTATCGTCAAACCCGACGCCGTCAGCGACGAACAGATGGTACTGCTCGCAAGAGACATCGTCAAGAAAATCGAGGAAGAACTCGAATACCCCGGTCAAATCAAGGTCAACCTCATCAGAGAGACACGTGCGACCGATTTTGCAAAATAATTTGCAGAAATATTTGCAGAAAAATCTACAAAATTCGACAAACTTCAGCCGTTCCCGTTTGGGTGCGGCTGTTTTGTTTGTGTTTTGAGTACAGGCGAATGCTTTCGGAATTTAAATTTTACCGTATATGCGAATGATTTCGAAACGTTACTGTTTGCTCTGTTTCGTCTTTTGTGCTATACTGTAACAAGAAGAAAGCAGGCAAGCGGTAGCCACTGACCTGTACAAAAAGCAAAAACAAGAAAACAAAAAGCCAAAACCCAAACTCACGGAGGAAAAGAAAATGGAAAATAAATTAAAATTCAAGTGCCTTGTACTCGATCACGACGACACCACGGTCAAAAGTACACCCGAAATACACTATCCGCAGTGGCTTGAGACGCTCGCAGCGCTCAGACCCGGCACAAAAATGAGCCTTGAAGAGTTCATGAAGTACAATTTCTATATAGGATTTTTCCGCATGTGCAGGGAAGAATTACATTTCACGAAAGAAGAAGCGGTCGTACAGGACAAAATGTGGAGAGAATACACCGCAACGAGAGCGGCACATTTTTACGAAAGAATGCCGGAAATAATCGAGAAATTCAAGGCGGCAGGCGGAATAGTCTGTGTTGCGACGCACTCGAATTCGGCTAACATCAGACGTGACTACGAAAAGCAGGGAGTGACGCAACCGGACATGATTTTCGGCTACGATCTCGGCGAGGATAAGATAAAACCCGACCCGTACGCACTCAACGAAATTATGAGAATATACGGATTTAAACCGGAAGAAATATTGATGGTCGACGACATGAAACCGGGTTACGACATGGCAAAAAGCGTCGGAGTACCGTTCGCCTGCGCAGGTTGGTCACATCTCGTACCGGAAATTAAAGAGTATATGAAAGACTGCTGTGAAACCTACCTCGAAACGACAGAGGAACTTTTTGAGACGTTGTTTTGATGCGTGATTAAGTTTGACAGTGCTGTGTTTAAGTAGCGTTATGCTATGGCTTATTTGCTATTGGAATTGATATAACTGTCAATTTGTTGATAACAAATAAGTTTTGTTAAAGTTAAATTATTACAGGCGTTTCGTGCAAGCACGAAACGCCTGTATAACTTTAATCTCACATTACATTCGCTTTTCCATCATAGCCGAGGTTTCGCTCAGCACCTTTACTCCGATGTCGATTTCGTCATCTGCTATGTCCTCGACCGCTTTTTCCATCGGGCACATCCCGTCGCCTTTTCGGTTGATTATCTTTTCCGTCAGCGTGTCGTATGTTACGGGTATGTTGTGGTGTTCGAGTAATTTTTTTCCACCTTTTGACAGCGTTACGGCGTGGACTGCGACTATTCCCGATTTGACGAAGAGCATCGCCGCCGCTCTGCCGACAATTTTATCTGCGACGCTGTATCCGCCAAGGTCTCTTCCCTCACGCAAAAACGATACCATGGGGGCAATCCCTCGCTTGTCGCTTGTGATAACGGCGTCATTTTTGCAAAGTACTATGGTGTGACCGTCGTTGAGAACGCTTATCGCTTTTTCGATGTCCGAAGCCATTTTATTCTCCCTTGTTAAAATAATTCGCAATAGTTTTCATTCTTTCGCTTTGATGTACAGAAAACGGACATCTGCTGTCACAGTGACCGCAGGAAATGCAGTCGTCGGCGTTTACGGACAGCTTTGAATAATGGTTGTGTGCCATTTTGTCACCGACAAGCGACAGATCGTAGTACTTGTTGACAAGTCCTATGTCAATTCCGACGGGGCAAGGTTTGCAGTGACCGCAGTACACGCAGTTTCCGACGGCGTCTTCGGGCGTAAATTCGGCTATAAGCGAATAGTCGTTATCTTCGGGCGTACATGTCAAAAACGGCAAAAGTTCGTTTAAGTCGTCTATTCCCCTTACACCCGGTACAACCGACACGACAGCCGGTCTGTCAAGTGCGTACTGTATACATTGGTTTTTCGTCATCGCTTTTTTAAACGGCGATGTACTTTCATTCAGCAGTTTTCCGGCGTGGAAAGGCTTCATTACGCTTATTGCGACTTTGTCTTTTTCGCACCTTCTGAAAAGTTCGGCACGCTCGTTTGTCTTTCCGACACCGTATTCGTCGCCTTTTTCAAGGTCGTACGCAGGGTTTATCGAGAACATCATTATATCGAATATTCCCATGTCGAGTAATTTTTGCGCAACCGACGGAGTGTGGGACGAAAAACCGAGGTGGCGTACCGCACCGCTTTTTTTGAGCTGTTTTACATAGTCGAGTATTCCGTTTGAAATTATGTCGTCTATGTCTTTGTCCTCGTCAACGCAGTGTAAAAATCCGTAGTCGGCGTAGTCTGTACCGAGACATTTCAGTTCCCATTCAAAAGTGCTCTTGACTTTTTCGAGGTCTCTTGACCAGCCGTAGTCGCCGTCTTCGTTGTACACCGCACCGAAATGAAGTTGGAAGTACACTTTGTCCCGCACGTCTTTTATCGCTTTTCCGAACGGTTCGTAAACGCAGGAACCTCCTGCGCACAGGTCAAAAAAGTTTATCCCGTTTTTTATCGCTTGTGCGACTGTCTTTTCTATTTCTTCCGGTGAGGCTTTTTGTATTCCGCCAAGACCAAGTCCGAGAGACGATACACAGTCGCCTGTACGGGAAATTTTTCTCATCTCAATCATCTTTTTCGAACTCCCCGACAACGTCCTTGAGCAGTTTTCTTATCTCCAAATGCTGAGGACAGGCTTTTTCGCACTTTCCGCATTCGATACATTCGGACGCTTTGCCGTTATTTTTGGTATAAACTTCGTTGTAGTAATAGTCGGCGTTCCAGTCGTTGTACATTTTCTTTGTGTTCATACATGAGAACAGGTCGGGAATCGAGATTTTCTTCGGGCAACCGTCAACGCAGTATCGGCAGGCGGTACAGGGTATAAGGTGCATCGAACGAAAGACATCACAGACTTTGTGTACGGCGTCAAGTTCCTTTTCGTCTAAAGGCTTGAAATCTTTCATGTACGACAGGTTGTCTTTAAGCTGTTCGAAGTTGCTCATACCGGAAAGTACCATTTTTACGTTCTCAAATCCGGCTGCAAAGCGTATTGCGTAGCTTGCGGCACTTCCGTTTTTAAGGTCGTCGATTATCTCTTTCGCATCATCGGGTAAGTTAGCGAGATATCCGCCACGGACGGGTTCCATTACTATGACGGGTTTGTTGTGCTTTACGCAAACCTCATAACAAAGTCTCGACTGAACGGCAGGGTCGTCAAAGTCGACATAGTTTAACTGTATCTGTACGACTTCAATTTGAGGATACTCGGTCAAAATTTCGTCAAGCACTTCGGCTGTGTCGTGGAAAGACAGACCGACGTGGCGAATTTTGCCCTCTTTTTTGAGTTCGAACGCCTGCTCGTAAGCTCTGCATTTTTTGTATTTTTCGAAAAGAGTTTTCGTCTGTGCGTGTAAAAGGTAGTAATCGAAATATTCTACGCCGCAACTTTCAAGCTGTTTTTCGAAAAGCGGACGAATATCTTCCTCTTTGTTAAAAAGTGCGGAAGAAAGTTTGTCCGTTAAGATAAAGCTGTCTCTTGGGTGCCTTTTTGCGATACAGTCACGAATTGCCGTCTCGCTGAGGCCCTCGTGATACACTCTTGCCGTGTCGAAATAGTTAAAGCCTTCTTCGAGAAAATAATCTACCATCTTCGAAAATTCGCCGTAGTCTATTTCTTTGTCTTTCATCGGCAGTCGCATACAGCCGAAACCGAAATTCTTTTTCACATTTTCAAAGCAGTCCATGTTTTCCTCCTTCTTTGTTTGTACTTTTAAATTTGTACTTATCAACCTGTACTTATTAACCTGTACTTATCGTTTTGTGGCAATCGCCGTGTAATTACAGCAGGTGTATGTTGTTCTTTTCGCACTCGGCTCTCATTTCTTCGGGCCATACGGACGCCTGCACTTCACCGATGTGCGCCTTTCTCAAGAAGAACATACTGATTCTCGACTGACCGATACCGCCGCCTATGGTATAGGGCAGTTCGCCGTTCAAAAGTGCTTTCTGGAACGGAAGCTCGGCTCTTTCGGGACAGCCTCTTATTTCAAGCTGTTTTTTAAGCGATTCTTCGTCAACTCTTATGCCCATACTTGGAAGTTCGAGCGCTA
>CAZBXS010000097.1:0-5355 GCA_964495955.1 uncultured Faecalibacterium sp. | reverse complement strand
CTGCTTTTTTCCGACGAGTTCGCTTTCGTAGCTTATGTGCCTGTACGAACAGCCTCCGCAACGGGAAAACGCCTCGCAGTCGCATTCAATGCGATCCTTCGAGGCTTTCGTAATTTTCTTTATGATGCCGACGGCGTAGTTTTGTTTCGCTTTGATGATATGAGCGATTATTTCGTCGCCGACGGCTGTCCCGGCGACAAAAACCGCTTGTCCGTCGAAATGAGCAACGCCGCTCCCTTCGGAAGATATGGATTCGATTTTGACACGTATGTCGTCGTTTTTCTTTAAAGGCATAGTTTCACCCTTGCTTAGTCTTTTTGGTTTTCGTTTTCAGTTCGGTTATGACAGCCAAACCGCCGAGCTTCGATTTTTCGGCGTATATCGTACCGCCATGACTTTCGACTATCTCTTTGCATATGGCAAGTCCGAGACCTGCAACCTTTCTGCCTTGGTCGGAGGTGTATAAAGGTTCGAAAATGACTTCTAACTTTTCGTCGGATACGCCCTCGCCGTTATCGGATATGATTATCTGTACACTGCCGTTTTTCTTTTTGCACTCGATTTCGATGAGCTTTCGTTCCGACTCGAAGTGCTTAAGTGAGTTACCGATTATGTTACCTATAACTCGACGCATTTTTTGTATATCGACTTCTACGATATCTTCGTTTTCTTCCGGAGCGTATATCAAGTCAACGCCGAAACTTTCAAGTTCATCTTCGTAGCCCTCGGTCAGCAAATTCATCATTTCGCTGACAGTCATTTCTTTTGACTTTAAACCTGTATCAAGATTATAGCTGAGGTATTCGTCGAAGTCATTGACTATGTCTCTTATCGCAACCGCCTTGTCGTAGACCGTTTTCAAGTACCTTTGTTTTCTTTCTTCGGAAAGATTTTCTTTTTTCATCATTTCTGCGTAACCCATAATAGAGGTCAGCGGAGTTTTTATATCGTGAGATATCGAAGCTATTATTCTGTGCTGATTTTGTTGCTGTTTTGATATCGTTTCGGTCATGTCGACGAAACGGTGCTGTAATCTTGCTACTTCACTGCGACCTCTCATTCTTCTGACAGGCTCGCCTTTTTCGTATTTTTCTATGCTCGTATATAATTTATGCATAGGTCTTAGCATAAGGACATAGATTATCAAAGCTATCACGATTATCGCCAAAGTGACCATAATGAAGATGATAACTAAGAATTTAAACAAATATCCGGAGTCGGTCAGATAGTCACGTACGAAATATACGGAAGTTCGCAATATATACGGCTTTCCGTCATAGATGAACGCCTTTTGGACTTTCGTTCCGAGTATCGACCATTCCCTGTCCGCCGTATGAGCGACTGTTTGGTCATCGTCGCTTTTTATGTCGACGACTATGCCGTCATATTCGTTGATTATCGTTTCCCACGATGAAATGTCGGGCGTATTTTGGAGCCTTGTGACAATATCTTCGTTCAGATTTTGGAGCATAGCCGTATCACGCTGTGAATACTGAGCGATCATATCGGTGACCGAGTCGAAGTAATAAACGAATATCACCGTAAACGCAAGTATAAGCGCAATGAGGAACACAAGGTCGTTTTTCCTGCTGCTTTTGGACATTATCAATCACCTACGGATTTTACAAATTTATATCCTACGCCCCAAACTGTTTTTATGTATTCGTTGTTGCGGTCGATTTTGTCTCTGATACTCTTGATATTTACGGCTACCGTTCCTATATCGCCGTATTCGGTGTCCCAAACGCTTGAGAATATCTGTTCTCTTGTCAGTACCTTTCCGGCGTTTTCCATTAAGTACTGGAGAAGCTGGAACTCACGGGTCGAGAACGGGATATGTTCGCCCGCTTTTATAACTTCGAAGCTGTCGGTTTTGATTTCGATTTCGCCGATTTTAATGCTTTCGTTGTTTTTCGTCTCGTTTCTGTCCTCACGGCGCAGGTGAGCTTTTACTCTTGCTACGAGTTCGTCGACTACGAACGGTTTTGCGATATAATCGTCCGCACCCATTTCCAAGCCGAGAACTTTGTCAACGGTTTTGCTCTTTGCGCTGATAATGATTATCGGGCAGGAAACATCGTCTCTTATTCTTCTGCATATCTCAAGTCCGCTCATTTCGGGCATCATTACATCAAGGATAATAAGAGCTATATCGTTTTTGTTGGTGTTGATATAGTCGAGTGCTTCTCTTGCATTATTTTTGACTGCTGTCTCAAAGCCGTCATCTTCGAGAGCGTCGGCGACAAGTTGGGAAATATCGGTGTCGTCGTCGACTATGAGTATTCTTTTTGTGTTCGCATTAGTATTCATATAAATTCCTCCAAACATACTCTTTCTGAAATTCAAGTTTCACCATTGTAATATTACTACATTTTAACGGAAATTTAAAGAGAAAGTTTGTTTTTTTATTTTAATTAAGAGTTCAAAATAATGTTTTAAAAAGCCGTTTTAAGAAAAAGCTCGAAATGCACAGGCGTTTGCCTGTGCATTTAAAGTCATATTACTTATTAACACAAAGGAATTCGAGTGTTGTTTTCGCTGTTTCGTCTGCGTAATTTTCTATGAACATATGACCGCCGCCATTGACTGTAACGTCGACACTGCCGTCGGGCAGGTGTTCTCTCAGTGTCTTTCGAGCGGATTCCTGTATAACGAAATCTTTATCGCCGTTGATATAGAGTATCGGCGACATTTCTTCGACTTTTTCGAGATTGGTTTCGGGGAGCATTGTGAAAGAACAGATAGCACCCATGCCTGTACCCGAAATTCTCAGCGGTTCGGTTATCTTCGAAAGATCGTAGTTTTGCGCATACTCATCATCGCAAAGTCCCATTTTCAAGAACGCTTTAACGATAAAATCAAAGTGAGCAAAACACTCCATGAATTTTGCCATTATCGGTGCGAGTGTTTGGCTTTTCATCATTAAATTTACGCTTTCGGGGACGCCCATGTTACACGCTGTACCGTACAGGAGAAGATTTTTCACGCTTTCGGGATATTTTTCCGCAAGTGCAAGAGCTATGTATCCGCCCATTGAATGCCCTGCGACATACCATTTTTCGTCGCTTATATTCATCATGAGTGCGTGCATTATGTCTTCTCTCGGATAGAGCGTCATGTCGGCTGTTTCTCTCGTGGAATATCCGAAATCGAGCAGGTCGGCAGCTACGCATGTGTAACCCTCGGCGCAAAGCTTTGTCGCAAGCTCCTCCCAGCAATAAGACGAGAGTGCAAAGCCGTGAATCATGAAAATTTTCGCCTTTTCGTTTTCGGCTTTGAATACTCTGTAGTGTATTTTCAAGTCCTCATAGGTGAAAAACTCGCTGTTTTCGAATGGTTTTTCGCTTTCGGCTTCACCTGCAAGTACGGGCAAAGTCAGTGAAAACAGCATCAGCATAGCAAGCATCAGCGAGATTATTTTCTTAGCGGTCTTCATATTTTTTCCTCCGTTAATTTAGTTTATGCCATGTTTTTTCTGTACTTCAAAAAGTCTTCCAAAATCATGACCGCCGATACGGCGTCTATGACAGCCTTTCTGTCTTTTCCCCTCGTATTCGTGACATTCAGCGCTTTGTGTGCCGAAACAGTCGTCAGACGCTCGTCCCACATTTCGATGGGGATATCAATAAGCCGAGAAAGATTTTCCGCAAGTTCTTTGCACTTTTCGGCACGAAATCCTTCCGTACCGTCCATGTTTTTAGGATTGCCGACAACTATCATTTCGGCTTTTCTTTCTTTTGCGACTTCGATTATACGCTTTGAAACTTTCGGCATATAGCTTTCGTTTATCACGGTAACGGGTGAAGCTAAAAATTCGGTTTTGTCGCAGACGGCAATCCCCGTCCGTACGTCGCCGTAGTCAACAGATAAAATTATCATATCAGTTATCCTGTAATTCGCTCTTGACTGTGGCGAAAGTTCTCTTTCTCGACAGTCCTTGGTGTATGTCTCCGAATACCTGTTTAAGTATGGTTCTGACCTGTTGCGATGAACCGCTGAGGTTAGAGGGAATGTTATATCCGTACCAAATGGAGCATACGTAATACGGTGTACCCGCACAAATCCACTTGTCGTAGTTGTCGGTCGTAGTACCGGTCTTGGCGAAAGTCTGAAGTCCGCTGACTGCGCAACCGTAGGCTGTACCGCTGGAATTAGTGGTAACGCCGGTGAGTATGTCAAGCATGGTGTCGGCTGTGGACTCTTTTATCGCTTGGGTATAGGTCGGCGTCGTGTTGTCCAAGAGAACTTTGCCGTCTCTGTCCAAAACTCGATAGTAGCTGTAAGAATCGTATACTCTTCCGCCGTTTCCGAACGCCGCATACGCCGACGCCATTTCGAGAGTGGATACACCGCCGTTTGTACCGCCTACGGCAAGAGGGCTGAGATCCTTGTCACTCGCCGTTAAGTGTTTGAGTTTGAAGTTTTCGGTTGCGTACTTATAAGAAGTCGAAATGCCGAGAGTTTCGTGTAAAATTCGGGCAGGTACGGTATTAAGTGAACGGTAGACTGCACTGTATACGGTAACATTGGCGCCCGAACCGTAGTCGCCGTTGTAGTTATGCGGCCACTTGTCGCCGTTCGGCAATGTTATGCACTGGTCAAGTACGGTCGTTGAACCCGATGTGATATATCCGAGGTCGACCGCCGGAGCGTATATCGAAAGCGGTTTTATGGCAGAACCCGGCTGTCTGAACGAAGTCGTCGCTCTGTTCTTAACTCGGTTACCCTGTTTTTTGCCTGTACCGCCGACAAGGGCGACGATGCGTCCTTGGTAGTCCATTATCGTACATGCGGAGTCGGGCAATTCGCCGTTTTTGTCTTTGACGGAGTATGGGAAACCTTTTCTGTTTTCGTATATACTGTTGAGTTTATTTTGTACATCGAGGTCGCACGCAGTTTCTATTCTCAGTCCGCCGCAATATACCATCTGCCACGCTTCGCTTTGGTCGTAGCCGTATTCCGACATAAGATCGGCGATTACTTCATCTATGACGTAGTCGACATAGTAACTTTGGTATTCGACTTCCTCGTCGTCGTTGTCGCTTGTGTTTGCGGCTGTACGACTTGCTAATTTAATCTTTTTGTTGATAGCTTTGTTGTATTGTTTTTCGGTTATCTTGCCCTCGGCGAGCATGGTGTCAAGGCAGTACTTTTGTCTGACTTTTGCACCTTCGAGATTTGTGTACAAATTAAACTTGTACGGGTTTTGGGTTATCGCCGCCAAGAGAGCGCACTCGGCTAAGTTCAACTCGTCTAAGTCTTTTCCGAAATATGTTTCCGCTGCGGTCTTGACGCCGTAGCAACCTGCACCGAGGTATATCGTGTTCAAGTACGCTTCGAGGATATCGTCTTTTT
>CAZBXS010000096.1:1560-5386 GCA_964495955.1 uncultured Faecalibacterium sp. | reverse complement strand
GGACGGAAGTATGTTACGCATTACCTGAGGGATTATGACCTTGAACATAGTTTGTGTGTGGGTCATACCGATACTCATTGCGCCCTCGAACTGTCCACGGTCGATTGAGATTATACCGCCACGGACTATTTCCGCCATGTACGCACCGGTGTTTATCGAAACGATGAGTATTCCCGACGGGATAAGTGCGAGCGTCTTGCCTTCAGTTGCGAAAGCGTAGCCCCAATAGATGACCATTGCCTGTACCATCATAGGAGTTCCTCGGAAAATTTCGACATACACCGAAATTATCGCATTGACTATCTTATGTAAAGTTCTTATGGCGGTGTTCTTCGAAAACGGCGTGGTTCTGATTATGCCGGTCAAAAGTCCTATTGCAAGACCGACGACCGTACCTATGAGCGAGAGAAGAAGCGTGTTTCCGACGCCCTTTAAAAGTTGCGGATAATAATTCTTGAAGATTAAAGCAACATCTTGTAAAAAACTCATGATATAATTCCTTAATTTAGATTATTTTTTAATGATAACAACAAGGTTTGATTCGTAGTATGTCTGTGTGAAGTCAACTTCCTGTGCTCTTTCGGCTGTCGGGCTCATGCCTGCGCAAACAGCGTCGATTGTGCCTGAGTTCAAAGCGGGGAGGAGTGAATCCCATTCGATAGCGTAGATTTCGAGCTTAAGACCGAGTTTGTTTGCAACGTACTGAGCTATCTGTACGTCATAGCCGTTAGCGTAAAGACCTTCTTTGCCTTCACCGCTGATGGCTACTGCGCCGACTGTTTTTGCGGAAGTTTCCGTCCAGTTAAACGGCTGGTATGCACATTCCATGCCGACTTTGAGAGTGCCTGTCGGATTTTCCGGTGCATCGCTCTTGAGAGCTAATTCTTCGATTTCTTCGCCGTTAGCGAGTTTTACCATCTGTTCCATGAGCTCTTTCTTAGTGTCTTCGGAAATTGTGCCTATAACAGCGTCGATAGTGTCTCTGAGATCGGAGCCTTTTTTGGTTGCGATAGCGATACCTGTGTCGGCTGCCGTAGCGGTGAAGCCTGTATCGTTATTTTTAAGGGGTATATATGTGATGGTATCGTCTTTGAGACTTTCCGCAAGAGCGGTAGGTTCTTCCGACACATAGCCGTCGATAGCGCCGGAGTTGAGAGCTGTGAGAAGATCCGAGAACTCAGGGTATGTCGAGCTTTGTACGTTTTCGATTTGAGTAAGTGCTGTTTCGTGGAATGTTCCGAACTGAGCGGCGATTTTCATGCCTTTGAGATCAGCGAGAGATTTCGCATCGGCAATGGAAATTTGACCTGCATTGTCGTCGGGTGTGTTGTTCGAGCAAGCCGCAAATGAGAATACCAAGAGGGCTGCGAGTGTGATTGCGATTAACTTTTTCATTTTGTTTTGCTCCTTTGCAAAAAATATTAAAACCGTGATACTGGAATGTATCACGGTTATCTGCTAAGTTCTGCGATATAAAATACCGCATTGCTAAATCTGACCGTTGATAGCGCTCCACGTTAGTGACAGTGTTACGGATATTTTCCGTAACCCCAGCAATGAAAAAACGGTAACTTTTTCATAACTTCGGCGAAATCTCCTTTTTTCGAAATCGGTTTACCGACCTTGATTTCGAATACTTTTAGGTTTCGCACCTCTATCAAAGGGAATGTTCAATTTGTGCCATTATATAGCTGTATTTTGCCGTTGTCAATACTTTTTTGAAAATTTTATAATTTTTTCGCCAACTTGACAGTATTTCGGTTATTGTTGTATAATCTGTACAAACATAATAGACAGGAGAAAATCAAAAATGAAAAGCAAATCGAAGTTCATACTTTCGGCGATAATTTCAGTCGCTGTTGTTACCGTGATTTGCATTTTCACGGCGACGCCAAAGGAGGCGCTCATTGAAGATGTACCGTACATCAACCAACTCGACGAAGGCTTTCCGACAGGCTGCGAAAGCGTCAGCACGGTAATGGCGCTCAACTACATCGGAGTGGACATTTCCGTCGACGATTTTGTTGACAAGTATCTTCCGAAAAGTGACAGCACTTATGAATTTGACCCATACAGGGAATTCGGCGGAGATCCGAGAAGCAAGAAAGGCGGTGTCGGCTGTTACTACACGGCGATAGAAGACGCAGTGAACAATCTCATCGAAGATCAAAATCTCGACATAAAGGTTACAGCACTCAAAGAGGTAACTCTCGACAAGCTATGCTCAAAATATGTCTCAAAAGGTACACCTGTAGTTATGTGGGCGACAGCGGGAATGGCTGAGACCTACGAAACGAAAATCATCCTCAAGAACGGACAGCCAACCGTTTGGCGCTCTCCACTGCACTGCCTGCTTCTCATCGGCTATGACGAGGACAACTATATTTTCCACGACCCGCTGACCAAAAGCTATCAATCGTATTCAAAAGAGAGCGTGCGGACTGCTTATTTTGAAATGCTCAAACAAGCTATTGTCGTAGAGAAAAAATAATGACGTGCAAGCTGACCGCAAACTGTAAATGACACAAAAGGACTGACAGATATCAAAAGTTTTAACATCACTAAAAACGACGCCGACCAGCGTCTTGACAAGTTCATCACAAAAAGCGTACCCAATCTTCCGAAATCTCTTATGTACAAGTACATTCGTCTAAAGCGGATTAAGGTAAATTCAAAGCGTGCCGAAATTTCGACGAGACTTAAAGTCGGAGATACCGTTGACATGTACATAAACGACGAATTTTTCGAAAAGAGCGAAACTCGGTACGATTTTACGGGAGCGTCGAAAAATCTCGACATCGTCTACGAAGACGAAAACATAATGTTACTTAACAAAAAAGTCGGTTTACTTTCCCACCCCGACGACACCGAATATGTTGACACGCTCATCGGCAGAGTTAAGCGATATTTGTATGAAAAGGGCGAATTCGACCCCGAAGACGAAGCGTCGTTTACCCCTGCGCTCGTCAACCGAATTGACAGAAATACAGCGGGAATAGTCGTCGCCGCAAAAACCGCCGCCGCACTTAGAATACTCAATCAAAAGATGAAAGACCGAGAGTTACACAAGTTTTATCTTTGTGTCGTTCACGGAAGACTTGAACCCGAAAACGATACTTTGACCGGATATCTTGTCAAAGATGAGACAAAAAACAAGGTTTTTGTTTACAGCACAATGCGTGAGGGTGCGAAAAGCATTAAGACGAAGTACAAAGTTTTAAAGTACGGACAAGATTTGTCATTAGTTGAAATTGAGCTTTTGACGGGAAGAACGCATCAGATAAGGGCACACTTTGCGTCAATAGGTCATTCACTGCTTGGCGACGGAAAATACGGCTCAAATGCGCTGAATAAAAAAAGCGGACTTAAAAAGCAATGCCTTTGTTCATATAGGCTCGAATTTGATTTTACGACCGACGCCGGCGAACTCGAATACCTCAACGGTCAATCGTTTGAGATAAAGAATGTATGGTTTCGAGACGAGTTTGAAAAGCTGGATACTTAGGCATAAAACATTTGAACACAATACGATTTTAAGGCATATTTCCCTGAATATTGCGTCAGAAATCCTCGCAATGCGGAAGCCTTGCTTGCGGTTTCTTCCTTGCCTTGACGAAAAGCTGTTCCAAAGCGGAACAGCTTTTTAAATTATGACGCTTTACCGTACATTGCATCGTATAGACTGTCCGATACCGAGATCATATTTTCGGCGAAAATAGCGTATCCCTGAAGTGAGTCGTTGACAAAAACATGAGTTATTGCACCGATAAGCATTCCGTTTTGAATTATCGGACTTCCGCTCATGCCCTGAACTATACCGCCCGTT
>CAZBXS010000096.1:0-1550 GCA_964495955.1 uncultured Faecalibacterium sp. | reverse complement strand
CTTGACCGCCATGTTCCTGACCGTATCGGTGTCTTTGTATATTTTTGTGATTTCGATACTGTAATATTTCGCACCGTTTCCGTCGACCGTTGAAATTATCTGCGCCTTGCCCTCTTTGATTTCCGAGCGTGTCGCAACGGGGATAACATTTCTGTTTTCGAGTTTTGCGGTATCTATAAACCCGTATACACCGCTGTTTCCGTTAATCATTATACTGCCTAAAGTGCCACCTGTGAACACACCGCAAAGTTCGCCTGCCGTACCGCTCTTTCCTTTATAACACCCGGTGATTTTAGCCGAAACCGCTTCACCGTTTAGTATCGGTATAATGTTGCCTGTATCAACATCACAAACGGCGTGACCGAGCGAGCCGAAAATTCGACTGTTCGTGTCGTAATAAGTTACCGTTCCTATACCTGCCGCACTGTCACGAATCCAAATGCCTGCTTTATATACTCCGTCCGAAGACGAAAAGACGGGAACGAGCGAAGTTTCAAATTGGCTCCCGTTCCTCAGTACAGACAACGAAAGTGCGTTTCCCGAAGACTTGGCGAAAATTTCGGACACTTGTGTGCTGTTTTCGACTTTCACACCGTCAATAGAAAAAATTATATCGCCGATTTGAAGCCCTGCATTTTTTGCCGGACTTTCATTGCCTTTATCGGTCGCAACGTCGCTCATGCCGACCACCATAACGCCGTCCGAATATAATTTCAAGCCGAAAATGTCACCGCCGGGGACGACATAATGGCGTTGAGAGACGCTGACAAGCGAAGTTTTGACGGGTATGATGTTCATTAGGCTGATGTTGACTCGGTAGCTGTCTAAAATATCGCTTTGTGCGTTAGCCTGTTTTGCCGAAATATCGCCGTCGGATTTTTCGACTGTGAATATCTTTTCGGTTATGATACCCCGATCGTTCAAAACGGTTATTTCGTCCGGTATCGTGTTCATGCCGTAGGCGATAATGCCGAAAATCGCAACCGCACCGACAAAAAGGAAAACGCATACTGTTTTGATAAATTTTACCATTTTCTCACTCCGTTACGGCAAAATGCCGCAATTATAATGTTGCCCGAAAAATCTCTGTTATAATCGGAAAATTTTAAACCGACTTTTTGTACTTGTGAACGGGATACAAATTCGACATGATTTGCTAAATTTAAAATAAGTGCGACATAATTTCGTCAAAATTCGACCTTTAGATGCCATGCGTTAAAAAAACTTTAATAAAACCTAATCAAAATTTTGATAATCACTTGACATAATTCGCTCAAAACTTTATAATGCATTTAGACTTATGTCTTAATATTATTTTTTTCTGAAAAGGGGAAAACTCATGAGCAAAAAAAGTATCATAGGTATTGTATGTGTAGCAGTTGCGCTGATACTTGTTGTCAGCTTCTCAGCTCGTACAAAGACAATCAATGTCAACCTCAAAGTTGAGGGCGGCGTTCAGTCAGTAGCAACTCCCGCAGTATCTCAGCAACAGCAACAACAGCAGCAGTCACAGCCGCAGGCTTCTCAGCCTTCACAAAGTGACAATCAGA
>CAZBXS010000095.1:0-5490 GCA_964495955.1 uncultured Faecalibacterium sp. | reverse complement strand
GAAGGTCGGTTACTGCGTGAGGGGGCAAAAGGTTCTGCGAAGCAGAACGAAAGCAGGCGAAGCCTGCTTTCCTGCGTGCCGAGGCACGCAGCTTTTGCCCCCCTGCACAAACTCACCTTACCCGAAAACCGACAGACTGTAGCAGCGATGCACCCTCGGCGAAGCCGAGGGTGCGAGCATATAAGTTCAAATTTCAGATTAAATTATAGGCTGAATTTGTTTTTCCGTGAGTGCAAGTTGTACCGAATCAAGCGTTTTTTCAAAATCGGCAACAACCGAAAACGGCTTTTTAGCGTAATCGTCCTGCCTCATCGGAATAAAATAGTAATGCTTCATATTCAAAAGCGTTCCTATGTTCTTGGCACTGCCGGATAATGCG
This sequence comes from uncultured Faecalibacterium sp., assembly GCA_964495955.1. Classification (GTDB taxonomy): domain Bacteria; phylum Bacillota; class Clostridia; order Oscillospirales; family Acutalibacteraceae; genus UBA6857. The sequence continues at coordinate 5,111 of CAZBXS010000095.1, read as the reverse complement.
TCATTTGTGGAAACACCGAGTAATATCGGCTTTTCGTTTCTCAGGTGAGACTTTGCCGCCAGCGTCACGGGTGTGTCATATATTCCGCAGGCGAGCTTTCCGAGAGTGTTTCCGGAACAGGGCGAAATTATCAGCAGATCAAGGAGATTTTTAGGGCCTATCGGTTCAACATCGGTTATCGTTCTAAAAACGCTGTTTTTCGTAATTTTCTCAATTTCTTTTATAAAATCTTCCGCATTGCCGAAACGGGAATCGTGCTTTGCGGCGTTGTATGACATAATGGGTATCACATTGTAGCCGGCGTCGACCAACTTTTTAATCTGAGGAATCGACTTTGAAAAGGTACAAAATGAGCCTGTCAGACAATAGCCAATGGTTTTCATTTCATCACTCCTTTAGTTCGGTACGGATAAAGTCCGATATGACCTCACCCGCTCCTTTCGGCGTATGCTTTCCCGGCATACCCCTACAGTCAATATATGCAAACGGGAGCGATTTTGCTTTTGAATGTACAAGTGACGCAAGTTCGAAATAGGCTACATTCGGCTTAATTTGTGAAATTGCCGTATCTGAAAATATCTTCGCAGGTACGGTGTTTATGATGTAGTCGAATGTGCTAAGAGCGTTTTCCGCCTGTGAAAGCGACAAAGTTAGGCAACCGAACGCCTGAGCTTCTTTCAGCTGATACGGGTCTCTTGCCGTAACCGTGACGCAAAGTCCGTTGTCGAGAAGAATTTTCGCCGTGTTTTTCGAAACGTTTCCGTATCCGGTCAAAAGTGCCGATTTTCCGGCGATGTCCCCTTTTTCGTACTTTATAAGTTCTGCCAAAAAGCCGACCGCCGTCAAGCGAGCGTTTAGCATCGTGACACCGCTGTCGGAAAAGTAATTCACACCGCCGAATTTGCTGTCGGGAGTGAAAACTTTTTTGTCTTTGATGTACAGGCGAATGCCTTCCAATTCCAAATTCACTTCGGAAAACGGACAGTTCAGCGTTACGCCGTCTTTTGTCAGCGGTAGCGGAAGGACAACTGCGTCGGCATTTTTAATTTTGAAAAAGCTGTCCTCAACCGAAACCGTTTTAGAATTTAGATCCGACTCTTTTTTAATTTCACCGTAATTTTCCGCAAAGCACCACGCTACGTTATACCCGTTCGAAACAAGTAAACGTGACAGATAATAATTACGGCTGTCTCCGCCTAAAATCGCTATATTCATCTCATCACCTCATATGTAATTTTAAGTTAAACGGAAAGCTCCTGCTTTTCGCTTTTTCTTTTTGCGGTCGGTTTAGTTTATGCCGAAGGTGTAAACAAGGTACCCGATACGCTCTTTTTTAGTGCAAAAATGTTGCATATTCGGTGCGGTAGTGGTATAATTTCGTTAGATTTATTATAGAAAAGATTTATTATATTTTAAGAGGTTAAAATGAAAGTTATTAAGAATTTTTTCGCAGTCGCTTTGTCGGCTCTCATTTTTGTGTCAACTTTTGTGTCCGTTTCTGCTGCCGAAATCAAGCCGTACAGCGAAACCGGTACTGTTATCAGCGTCGCTCACGGCGGAAACTGGGGCGAATACCCAATCTATTCGAAAGAAGCTATCGAAAGTGCATTTGAAATAGGCGCCGACTGCGTCAGCGTCAGCGTTAAAATGACAGCCGATAAAAAATTCGTACTTGCAAAAGACAACGACCTCGGAAAGCTCTATGCACCCTACAAAGATCAACTCATAAGCGAGAAGACGTTCGAAGAGGTGTCTTCAATGCGTATTACGGACACTCTCGGTGCTCTCAGCGGAAATCACCTTTCGTCGCTTGATGACGCACTTGACTGTGCAATTCGTTTCGGAAAAATTCTGATACTTGACGACTGTTGGCAGTGGCGAAAAGAAATATACACTTATCTTGTCGACAAAGATGTCCTGTCTTATGTATATCTCAGAACCGACGCTTCAAAAAGCGAAATCAACGAATTCAACTCTTTGACAGGCGGAAAGTGCCGAATCATAGGCAAGTACCACGGAAATATTATTTTCAATGCAAGAAACTATGTCAAATCAATGTGTACTAATGACTGTGCCGCTGTACAGTTAGCTACATCTAATCCCTACGGCGTGGTTTTTCATCAGACCATGTTATCGGCTTTTTCGAAAAACGGTCATAAAACGAGGGCGATGATATCGACATACGACCCCGATATGTGCGGAAGAAGAACGGATACTCAAAGTACATGGGACGACGTCATCGACAGAGGCTACAGCGTCATAGAAACAAACGATATATCCGCTCTTGTCGACTACATCAAAAAGACAGCCGATACAAGAGAAGAACTCAAAGTCATGACAGCTCAGCTTGACAAGCTCAACGAAAACAACTGCTCGGCGAAAACTCTCGGTGACATAACTCAGGCAAAAGAAAAAGCGACCGAAGTTTTGATGAGCCTTTCGTCCTACGAAACACTCGCCTGTACCAAAAATCAAATAAAATCGGCGCTCAACGATTTTTCCGTTTCGAATGAAAACCATGAGAAAAAAGGCGTATTGAAAATCACGGCAGGAAAGGTCATTGCGGTCGTTCTCGTTTCGGCGGGAATCGTCGCAGGACAGGTATATACATTTAAAATGCAAAAAAGGAGTAAAAATAAGAAATCTCACAAATAGGAGGAAATAATATGGCTGTTTCAACAGGAGAAAAAAATCTCGATATTCCCAGAGCCGTGTCGGCTGAAAGCGTCGGCGTTGACTCAAAAGAAGTTCAGGCGTTCATAGACGAATGTCAAAGCGAGGGTATCGAACTTCACAGCATAATGGTCGTAAGGCACGGAAAAGTCGCATGTGAAGCGTTCAAAGAGCCTTACAGCCCGAATATACCGCACATGATGTATTCGGTCAGCAAGAGTTTCACTTCGACCGCTATAGCCTTTGCGATAGAAGAAGGTTACATGAGCCTTCAGACGAAGTTTTTGGACGTATTCCCCGAACTTCGCCCGACAAAATTCGACGCTTATCTTGACAAGCTGAACGTCTTTGACCTTTTGACGATGCAGGGCGGAAAATCCGTAAGTCCCATGACAGACAGGACAAAAGATACGTGGCTTGAAGACTTCGTCAACTCGCCTTGGGCGTTCGAACCGGGTACGGAATTTTTGTACACAAGCGAAAACATGTATGTACTTTGTGCAATGATCCACCGCCTTACAGGTATGAGCGTTACCGAATTTTTGACACCGAGACTTTATGAACCGCTCGGAATTGATGTTCCGTACTGGGAGACTTGTCCGAGAGGAATAGAAACGGGCGGTTGGGGTCTTTTCCTTAAGACCGAAGATTTGGCTAAGTTCGCACTTTGTTACTCACAACACGGCGTATACGCAGGAAAACAGGTCATTCCGGAATACTGGACAGTACAGGGAACAAAAGGCATCGCCGACAATTCGCCGAAAAGTGACGGTGACATTGACGGCATGAACGGATACGGGTACTGTTTTTGGAGAAACGGCGGTTATGAAAATTCTTACCGTGCGGACGGAATGTTCTCACAGTACGGCATAATTTTCGAAGATATCGACGCTGTTATTGCGATAACGGGCGGAAATATCGACTCTAAAAAGACACGCAGTACCGTATGGAAACACTTCCCCAAAGCATTCATTCCCGACAGTGCGGACACAGAGGGTGTACAAATAAAAATAGAACCTTATGAAAAAATGCCCAAGGCTGAACGCAGTCCTCTTGAGGAAGAACTCAACGGTCGCAGGCTCGTTTTCGGAAAGGCGCATATACTCACCGTCATCGGTATGCCGGTAAGCGTACTGCCGATAGCGTCGGTATTCATGGAAAAAGACAAAGCAGGAAACATCAGTAATGTACGCTTTCAGTTCCACGGAAACGACATGACATTAACGTGGTCCGAGGGCGATGAAAAGAATACGATCGCCGTAGGCTTAGACGGTGAATACAGATACAACCATGCGGTACTCGGAGGAATAGAATACACGATGGCATCAACAGCTACGTGGAGAAGCGAAAATGTCCTCGAAGTTCAGATAAGACCGGTCGAAACGATAGCCGAAAGGCGTCTCGTGTTCACATTCAAAGACTCAAACAAAGTCACAATGGAACCGTCGACAATTCCGCCGTCAAGCGTGATGCTCGAAAACATAAAAACGTCGGTAAAACATATCATTGCATCGGAAAATGTCGCCGAAGTAGCAAGCAAGGCAATTTCACTTGCCAACCCATTTGCCGACCCGACACACTACGGTTCAATAAAATAAATTATATAGGAGAATATTATGGCAGCTAAAATTATTTACATCATCGCAGTTGCGCTCGAATTCGTTTTCGTGCCCCTGTTTTTAAAGTACTCATGGCCCAAAAAGTGTTGGACATCTTTCGGACTTAAAATGGTCTGTGCATCGCTGTTTATCATAACCGGCGTATGCTGTATGTTCTGGTCAGGCAATTTCTCGGTGTACGCAAAATATATGCTCATCGGACTTGTGCTCGGAGCTTTGGGCGACATGTTCCTTCACTTGATAACGGACAAACAGATAGTTTTCGGTATCGGACTTCTCAGTTTCCTTGTCGGTCACATTTTCTATATAATAGCTTTCGGAAAAGCTCTCACTTCTCAGCTTCCGCAAGTTAATGTTTTCGACTGGAAAGCTATTTTAGCGGTCGTTGTAATCGTTGCGTTGTTAGCGGTATACGCAGTCAAGACGAAGATGAAAATGGGCATCGCAACAGTTCCCGTCGCACTTTATGCAGTGGTAATATCGTTCATGCTCGTTACGGCGTTCAGACTTTGCGGTCATTTCTTCTATGAAGGATTTGACAACGATGTCGCAATTATTTGTACAGTCGGCATCGGCGCTATAATGTTTGTACTTTCCGACTTCACACTCGCACTTAACCTTTTCGGAGGACAGGAAAAGAACAGACCGCTGAAGATTTTTAACATAGCGACATATTTCTTAGGTCAGGTTCTTCTGGCAACAAGTATTCTGTTTATAAACTATCCTCTCCACTGACAGTCCCCTTTTAATAAAAGCAAAACCCTCGGTTAGGGCGGGGTTCGTAAAACAGTTATTTTGAAAAAAGCAGAAAACTTTCGA
>CAZBXS010000094.1:0-5498 GCA_964495955.1 uncultured Faecalibacterium sp. | reverse complement strand
GAACAAGCAGCCGCCTGACGGCGACTGCTATGTTACATAAAATTTTCGTTTTAACCCTTTACCCCAACTATTGACATAGAGCCTTTTTTTTAGGCATATTTTATGCCTATCAATTTTTAATTTTAAAATCCGAACAAGCCGAATAAGCCGTAGCTCAGTGCCGACATTATAAGACCAGCTATGAGTACGCCCAAGGCTATGAGCGGAAGGGATTTTTTCATTCTTATATCGAGAAGGTCGGCTATGAGCGCACCCGTCCAACCGCCTGTTCCCGGCAGGGGTACGGCGACGAAAAGAAGAAGTCCCCATTCTCTGTACTTTTTGACTTTTTCGCCTTTTCGAATTGAGCGAATTTCGAGCTTTGTTATCGCTTTTTCGATGTGTTTGTTCTTTTTAAGGACGTTGAATATGACCCGTATGAATTTCAGTATAAACGGTATCGGGATCATATTTCCGATATAACACAGTATGAACGCTTTCCAAAACGTCACGCCCATGAGCTTTGCGGCTATCAGTCCTCCACGAAGTTCGAGTACAGGCAACATGGAAATAAAGAAAACTATTATCTCCTCAGGCAACACTCCGCCGAGGTTATCGACAAAAAATTGAGCTATTTGTTCCGACATGAAATATCACCTCTATATGTTGTTTCGGTCGATGTATTCCTTGGCTTTTATCAGAATATTTCTGTCGTTTTCGAATTTCAGCATTTTTAAAGCGGCGTTGTAGTCGACCCACACGTACTCGTCAATTTCTTCGTCCTGTTTGATAACATGATTGTTCTTAGCTTTCGCCAAAAATATTATTACCGCTTTTTCAACTCTGCCCTGTATTGTGTATTCGCTCTTGCAACTGAAGCCGTCGATGATATCAATATCAATCCCCGTCTCCTCTTTCGTCTCTCTTATTGCGGTCTCTATCTCGCTTTCGCCTTCTTCGATATGACCTTTCGGGAAGCCCCAGTGTGCGCTGCGTTTATTTTTGATGAGCAGTATTTTCTTTTCTTTGTCCGTCTCGTCAAGTACAACTGCACCGCATGATCTTTCAAACAGGCACTCAATGTCATAAGTACCTCTTTTTTCGGCAAAAGCTACGGCACGTTTGATGTCGTTAATGATAAATCTTGTGCTTTTCGGCGCAACGACCCAGACTACACCCTTTCCTGCATATCTTCTTATGACAGCGATAACTCTGCCGTCGAAATTTTTAACCGGGTGGTCAACTCCCATGATATACGCACCCTTTGAGCCGGGTCTCATCTTCGCTCTGCCTTCAATGAGACCGTAATTAAGTCCGTATTCGTAGCCTTGGCGCCTGTTGAAAGTATGCATAGGCGCAACTACTCTGACCCTTACGAATTTTCCTAACATAGTAATATTCACCTTTTCCGAATACACGGCGTTGCACTGCAATGCTTAACAGCATCATGAAAACTTTCGAGTACGACAACATTCGCCAGTACCCAAAACAAAACTATCGGCACCCGCCGCAAAAGAATTTATGCTGTTATTATACAGACAATGGGCGACAATTACAAGTTAAATTTTGAAAAATTATAATATTTGTTTTTTGACTTAAAAAATATGCGATTTTTTTAAGTAAAATGTTAATTTTTACTTAAAATTAGCTATACAGTTGTCTATTTAAATTTTTTGTATTATAATATTTAAAAAGGAACGGAAAGAGGTGACACAATGTCAAAACTCTTTAAGCACTATATTTTGTCATACAAATTAAATTCCGATTCGGAATGTGAATATATGTCGCTTGTTTCGGATCTCTACAATTCCGCTCAAGTACAAAGCCTTGAGCAGTACGAACAGCATTTGGACATAAACCGACTTCAGCATGTGACAAGTGTATCCTACCTTAGTTACAAAATAGCCAAGAAACTCGGTTGGGACTACAAAACGGTCGCAAGAGGCACTTTGCTTCACGATTTGTTTTATTACGATTGGCGTGACGCTACAGGCGATTGGCACAGACCTCACGGCTACAAGCACCCGAAATACGCTTATCACAATGCGATAGAACTCAACGAAAACATCAGCGAAAAAGAGAAAGATATGATAAAGCATCATATGTTCCCGTTCACTGTCGTACCGCCGAGATTTAAAGAAAGTTACATTATTATTTTTACGGATAAATATTGCGCATGGAGAGAACTTTATTATTCTCTTGACAAGCGCTACAAGAAAAAATTCAACAAACTCATTGAGGAATAATTTATGCAAACTGTTTTCACATATATATTATATTTCTTTTTCTACAGCGCAGTCGGCTGGCTTTTTGAAAGCATATACTGCTCTATCGGCGAAAGAAAGCTCATCAACCGTGGCTTTTTGACCGGCCCCATGTGTCCGATATACGGTACAGGCGCACTGGTAATGGCGGTACTTTTGTATAATCCGTTTCGTGACAAACCGCTTATTGTGTTTATATTGGGAATGGTATTTTGCGACATCGTGGAATATCTCACAAGTTTCATCATGGAAAAGCTGTTCAACGCTCGCTGGTGGGACTACAAAGACGAACTTTTCAATATAAAGGGACGCATTTGCTTTAAGCACACACTTTATTGGGGCATTGCGGCTACGCTTTTTGTCAAGACTGTGCACCCGATAGTTATTGTCCTGTTTGAAAAAATACCGACGAAGTTTATAATTCCCGTTACAAGTGTCGTACTTGTTATTTTCACCGTCGACGTTATATTCGCCGTAATCAAAGCAGTCGGATTTATCAAACTTCGAAATAAGATGTATGAGCTTAAAGAGCTTATAGCTGAAAATGCGAACGAAGCGAAACAGCAACTCGGCGATGCGTACATGACGGCGAAAGCCACATTCGAAGAAAAATACGACGCACTTGTCAATCAGATAACGGACAAAGCCGACGAAATCAACCAAAAGATAAACGACGGCAACGACAAATTCAATTATAAGCGAGACGAAATTTTCATTGACGCTCAGCTTATCATAGAGCAATTCGAAGCTAAATTAAAGCCGATAATGGTCAAAACAAAGAAGTCGATAGAAAAGAAGAACTTCCTTGACCTGTACAACAAAAAGTTCAAAAAAGCCGACATTAAAGCTATCTCGGAGGAGATAAAGCGAATTTCGGACGAAGTTAAAAAGAAAATTTCAAAATAAAGAACGGAGGGTCTAAAATGAAAGATCAGTCAGTCAGAAAAACAGACATCAGAGTACAGAAAACTTTCGCAAGGCTTTCTGAAACTTTCTTCACGATGATGAAAGAAAAGCCGTACGACAGTATCACCGTCCTCGGAGTGTGCGAAAAAGCGGGTGTTCACAGAGCGACGTTTTATAAGCACTTCGTCGATAAGCAGGATTTTGTAAATTTCTGCTTCGGCAAGAAATTAGAGTCACTCGAACTTGACTGTGACAGTCTGCTACTGGGAAATACGGAAACGGCGAGACTTGAGTACATAGAACTCTGTAAAAAAATCGTCAACTTCGTATATGACAACCGAAATATCATAACAGACCTTAACATGAATGCGACCTCGTCCGCTTTCACTTCTGCGCTGACAAGTTCCATTGCCGACGCCCTGGAAAAGCGTTTGAACCGAGACAAAAAAGCAGGAGCCGATTTGCTTTCACCTGTGCCGATGCTTGCACACTACTACGCCGGAGCTATCGTCGAGATACTCAAATGGTGGACTATTGACGGCTCACAGTACAGCAAAGACGATATCACTAAATTCGTATTTTTGAGATTTGCCGAAGCTCAATATTCTTACCGCAACCCGAATCTTGTATTCGGTCAGTAAGTACTTGACAAAATTATATACATATAGTAGAATGAAAAAAATCAAACAGAGTAGGTTTGAGTGCGTAAAGTTCTGTCTGAACGGGGAGTTGTCAGACAGCCGAAAGACACCGAGGTGTCTGCGATGCTCTTACCGCATCCCGCTGTAAATAAGAAATCGGACTGTAATATCCTGACCTCTTTATGCAGTGGACTTTGGCATAAGGAGGTTTTTATTATGCTTAAAAGTAACAACAATGCAGAAAAGAAAAAAAATCGCATATCGCTTTACGAATCGGTGTGTCTTGCGATGCTGACGGCTTTGTATGTCGTATTAAACAGATTTTTGTCTGTTTCGACTTCTGACATCAACCTCGGTTTCGCATTCGTCGCTACGGTAACTGCGGCGGCAATGTTCTCAATTCACGGCGGTATGATCGTCGGAGGTCTCGGCGACCTCATCGGTGCGATACTGTTCCCGAAAGGTGCCTACTTCCCCGGATTCACTCTTTCGGCGGTACTTGTAGGTGCGATATACGGAGCGTGCCTTAAAAAAAGCCGTAAGTTTATGTCTGTTGCTTTAGCGGCTGTTTTGTCACAAACTGTCAGCAGTTTGCTTTTAAACTCGCTGTGGGTTTCGCTGTTGTACGGGTCGCCTTTTACGGCTGTATTCACAACACGCCTACCGCAGTTTTTCGCCGTGACGGCACTTCAGCTGATTATATCGCCACTGATAGTAAAAGTTACTCAAGTTATCGAAAAAGAGATTATTAAAGTTAGAAGATAAGATTACAAAAAACGAACCGCACCGAAAAATTCGATGCGGTCTTTTTTCTGTATACAGTAGCCTGTACAAAAAATCAGCCGATGTATTCTTTGAGTTTGTCCTCATTGAGAAGTCTTATGTATTTTCCGTCTTTTTCGATGGCGCCGGCGTCAATGAAATTGTCGAACGCACGATAGAGCGACGCCCTGCCTATATCGAGGCTGACAGCCAATTTGGTGTACGGCTGTTTGAGCTGGAGGGTTTTATATCCGCCGAAACAGTCTATCAGGTACGACGCAAGACGGCTTTCGGCACTTCCGCCCGTAAACGAATCTATACGGCTGTTGAGGTAATAAATTCTGTCCGAAAGATACGATATGAAATTCGTCGCAAGGACACCGTCGCTGAGCATGAGGACATTGACGGTATTTTTGTTGATAAACAGCACTTTCGTCTCGGTCGTCGCAACAAGACTTGAGACGTAGTAGCCACGCTGAGAATAGAGCGTCACGGCACCGAAGAGGTCACCTTTGGTCAAATTGCTGATTATAACTTCGCTCGCCGGCTTTACGACGCTGACATTGCCTCTGATGATAAAGCCGATACTTTCCTCGTACTTATCGGGTGAGTATATGACGTCTCCCCTTTTGTATATGACTGTCGTTTTTTCCTGTTCTTCGAGCAGATCGCTCAGATTTTTCCTTGAAACGCCGAAAAACAGCTTCGTTGCGCACAAAGCGTCAAGTACCTGTTTGGTCACTTTCATATCGGTTACCTTTCTGCCCTATACGAATTTCGGTTCACATTCGGGCGATGTGAACTGCTTTTGTTGTCTTATATGATACATATAAATATAAACGATAACTCTTTCTTTGTCAAGAGCGTTTAGGCATAAAACATTCGAACACGTGTATGTGTTAAAATGATGTGACCCAATAAAAAAGAGAAGTAACCTCAAAATATG
>CAZBXS010000093.1:0-5500 GCA_964495955.1 uncultured Faecalibacterium sp. | reverse complement strand
GACGAAAAACAGGGGCATCGAGCCCCTGTTTTTCGTGCGTGCACTCGCTTCGCTACTGCGCACGCCGTTAGCCGTCAGTTTGCAGTTAATAGCCTATAGCTCTGCGAAACCGAAATTCAGCACACGGAAATCTATACAAGCCTCCCTCTGTCCGCAAACTAAAAATTACAATAATTTCGAATTCAGTCAAGTCCGACTTGATTAACTATCCCCACAAACAGCGGTATTGATGTCTGACCCATTATCACAAACAGGAACGGGCGGTCGAGTTTAAAATCGACTTCATCTGTCGGTCTTCCCGCTCCGGCATAGTCGAATACCGTGAATGCAGCAGCCGTGACACCTTCCTCATCTATCGTAACACGGGTTGCGTGTTCGGCTGAACTGACAGCTATCTCGCCGACTTGATCCGTCAAGGGTGAAAAGTCGGACTTTGTGAAATCGAATATATCCGTAACACCGAGATTTTTCAGCGTTTGGGTCATCTCCAAATCGCCCGTCACATCGAATTTCGGTATGGAAATGTTGACAATCGGATACGATTCGTTTTCGTATGTTGACCGATTTGACAGCATTTGATAAACTTGACTATCTGATAAAAGTGTCTCAGGTGATACATTTTCGTCGGGTAGTATAAACCACATTGAACCGTTTTCCATAAGTCCGAGCGGTACTGCGGAGAAATTGTCGCCCCAATAATATGAAGTCATAAATTCCGTTTTGTGCATAAAATCGCATTTCGCATCGCCGTTTGACGAGTGGAAAATTTCCTCATATGTGTTATCCTCGGAAAATTCGCTTGTCCATTTCGTTTTAAAATTCACGGTCGATACAAGGCTCATGATACAGTCGGGCGAAAACTTTAATACGTCTACACAGTCGCTTAAAATGCCGTCGGTCTGACCGTTTATCCAGTTTTTGCGTGCCTGATTAAATTTTTCGTCTGTCATATTTCCGCTGTATGACGAGGCGTAATATTTATCCGCTACAGTTTCAAGTGTCGACTTGTTGAACTGCACTTCATCATTCAGCCACAGCGAATTTGCGAATATGCTTTTTCCCGTTTCATCGTCTTTGTATTGGATATTCCAAAGATCGTACGCCGTCTGTCTTATGTTCTCGATACTGTCCGCACCGAGAAGTGAAAGTATCTGTTTTCGGCTGTTTTTGTCGGTCGTTTCTGCCAAAATGCTCAGTGCGAAATAGACATTCAGCGGTGAGTACACTGCGTTTTCGCCGTCGTTTTTTAAAAATTCGGTTGCACTCTTTTTGAAAAATTCTTCACCCGTCCCCGTGTACTTTCGGGCAAGTCGGAGCTTTTCAAATTCCGCATCGTACCAAGCGTCTACGGAATTTTCGTCGTTTTCGTCGTACTTCAAACTTTCCGGATAAACCGCCGATGATATCAAAAACGAATTCGGCTTGATGAAAAGCGAGTTCGGGTTGTCATCGGATCCACCCGTACCGACATTCAATTTCGGCACGGCAATAATCGCACCTATGACAAGACAGATACACGCCGCAAGTGCGACTAATTTTTTCCATATTTTTGTACTTTTTGACTTTTTTCCGTGTCTGAAGTTTTCGGCTTCACGAAGCATTTCGCCGTCTACATGCTCCATTGCGTCGATAATATTTTCCTTTTTCATATAATAACACCTTCTCTTCTCAAAAAATCTTTTAATCCGACCCTCGTTCTATGCAGTGAACTTTTTACTTTCGCTTCGCTGTATCCGCTCATTTGTGCTATTTTCTTAATGCTGTCGCAGAAATAATATCTGCACAAAAAGATGTTTCTCGCATCGCTTGAAACCGTTCTCAGATATTCGCTGATTTTTTCGCCCAAGAACTTGAGTTCGACGCTTTCTTCGACCGAGTTATCATCGGCAAAATCAAGTTCGATTTCTTCTAATACTCGCCCGTACTCACAATCAAAGCGTTTTCGGGTGTGTTTTTTTCTGTAAATATCAATTGAGGCTCTACGTGTGATTTTCGCCAAGTACATCGAAAGTGACTGCGGAACTGTCGGAGGTATCGAATTCCACGCCTTTAAATACGTGTCGTTCACGCTCTCTTTTGCGTCCTCGAAATCGCCGAGTATGTTATATGCTATTTTCGAAAGATACGCCGAATATTTCGCTTCGGTTTCATTGATTGCGTCTTCGTTTCGTGCAAGATACAGCTCGACGATTTGACTGTCGTGCATAAAATTCCTCCTTTCACTGTATATGACGGAAAAAATCGAATTCGGTTTCGAAATTTTCGAAAAAATATGTACTGATTTTAAAAAAATCCAAGCCGTACGACTTGGATTTAAAATATAAACTCATTCAAACAGTCCTTTTGTACAGGGGCACGCACTGCTTTGCGTTCCGACCGTCAAAGCCGCCATACAGGTACCGATTTCGACCGCTTTTGAAAGTTCGTAGCCTTTTGAAAGTGCCATAACCGTTCCCGAAAGAAAAGCGTCGCCTGCTCCCGTCGAGTCGACAAGTTCGACGCATTTCGCCGGGCACACTCCGCCAACTTTATTTTCGCTGTCGTAATAAGCACAACCGTTTTTACCCATCGTTACGACAAGCGACGGATATTTTTCTTTTGTACATGCCGTTATGAGCCTTTCCGCCATTTTTTCGGCAGAAAGCTCGGTTAGGTCTTCGCCGAGCAGACGGCTTATTTCAACCTCGTTACATATAAAGCAGTCGGTTCGTTTTACGAGGTCTTTGCGTTTTAAAATGACGCTCATATTTCCGACAACGGTATATTTTTTCCTGTTATATTTTTCGGCAAGCGATATGATTTTTTCGGATATACTTTCGTTAGTATCCATTTCGAAAATTATGTTATCGCTGTTTTTGATGATTTCGTCTCCGCATTCTTCTATCATTTCTTCAAGTGCGGATATGTCGGGCATTTTCGAAATTTCGCCTGCAACGTCGCCCGTATCGTCTAATATTACCATCCACATACCGACGCCGTCTTCTTCGACCACTTTCACGTATTCAAGGTCGACACCGATTTTTTCAAGTTGGGATATAGCGTCAATTGCGAACGGCGAATTGTCGTTAAGTGTCACAAATGAGACATTTTCGCCGACATTTGCGAAATTTTCGACTATATTACGTGTCACTCCGCCACAGCAGTATTTTATGTTTCCGAGGTTACGCCCTTTGATGTTGTATTTCCCGAAAGGAAAGCCTTTCACATCGACGAATATCACGCCGAAAACCGTTGTTTTCATTTTCAAATCCCCCGTTTTGTTTTATCCTACGAATTCACAACCGCAGTTTTTCGGCTTGCAGACAAATGTCTCTCCGACCGTTTTTTTCAGTTCTTCGCACGCTTGATACGCCTGTTTTTCATTTTCGAATATTCCGAAAACGGAAGGCCCGCTTCCGCTCATACAAGCGGCTTTTGCACCGTGCTGTCTCATTGTACCTTTTATATATGCTCTGTCGTGGACTTCTATCGCCTGTTCGAAAACATTATCACAGTGTGCACATATTCCGTCAAGGTCGCTTTCCGCAACGGCATCAAGCATACCGTAGTCATCAGGGTGTCTCACACGAGACGAAATTGCGTCATAATCTTTGTACGCACTTGCTGTCGGAACGGCTTGTGTCGGCTTTGATATGACGATATAACATTCGGGTATCGGCGGAAGTTCGGAAAGTACGTCACCGTATCTTTGGGCAAGTCTCGTTGAGCCGAAAATACAAAACGGAACATCAGCGCCGACTTTAAGTCCGAGAGACACAAGTTCGGCATAGCTCAAATCGGTACCGTACATATCGTTCAAAGCGCAGATAACAGCTGCCGCATCCGCACTCCCTCCGGCAAGTCCCGCCGCATGAGGTATACGCTTTTCAAGTTTTATATGTAACCCCGAAAAAGAGGCAGACGTGAACGAGAAAAAGGCTGTCGCCGCTTTGTGAGCGATGTTTTTTTCGCCAAGAGGTATCCCCTCTTTGTCACATTCTATTGTAATTTTTCCGCTTTCGTCGGTTTCAATTTCGAGTGTGTCGTACAAATCGACCGACTGCATGATCATAAACAGATTATGATATCCGTTTCGTGCTCTCGAAATTATGTCGAGTATCAAATTTATTTTTGCGTATGCTTTAACTTTTCTTTTCATTTTGTACACCTTAAGAATATCTGACATTTAAAAACTAATATATGATATCTATATTATCATATAAATAAAAATTTTTCCACTGTTTTGGCGACAAATTTAAGCGAAAATAAACAGACATCTGTGAGTAGTGTCTGTGGTGAAAGTCGGAGCGTGCGCAGTAGCGAAGCGAGTGCACGCACGAAAAGCAGGGGCTCGATGCCCCCGCTTTTCGTCCCTCAGCCGATTTTCCGAGTAGAACAGATTTATTTACCGCAAAACTAAATGTTTTAGCGCCTTTTAGCCTTTTCCTATGCAAACGCACCTACCACTTCACATTTTACTGTCAGGTTAGTCAGTCGAATTTATATTCATCGAGCGCTTTAAATTCGTAACCCGACGCTCTTGCCTTGTCTATGATTTCTCCGAGTGCGTCGGCGTTATCCTGCGATACGCTGTGCAAAAGTATAACTGCTCCGGGGTGAAGTCTGTCGGTGACGGTTTTGACGGCGTAGTCTTTACCCTTGGACGAATTTATGTCCCAATCGGCATAAGCGACCGACCAGAAAATGCACTTATATCCCATCGAGTTTATCTCGTCAAGTGCACTGTCGTTGTACTCACCGGCGGGAAATCTGAAAAATTTCGCACAGTAGCCGAAGTTTTCACGAAGATAGTTTTCGCATTCTTCTATTTCTTCGACCATTTTTGTACGTGTAATTTCGGCAAACGACGGGTGGTTTGTCGAGTGATTGCCGACAATGTGTCCTTCGTTTATCATTCTTGCGATAAGTTCGGGTTGGTCTTTGATGTGATGAAGGGTACAGAAAAATGCCGCCGGTACGCCCTTTTCTTTCAGTATATCGAGTATTTTCGACGTCAAGCCGTTATATTCATATCCGCAGTCGAAAGTCAGGTACAAAGTTTTCCCGTCGCTTTTTCGGTCAAGCGTGAGGGCGTTGTATTTGTCGAAATTGTTTTGAAACTCGACAACGGTAGAATGCGGTTGACCGTTTGACGCCGGGCCGTGTGAATGGGAAACCTTTTTTGTCGAAAGTCCCGATGTGTTATCGGGGTCTTTAACTGTGTACTTTACCTTTTCAAGCGGTTTGAGTTTCGTTAAAGTTGTCCCATTTGGGTCACTTTCGCCTTTGAGTACAAGTTGACTGCCATCTTCTTGGGTAGCTTGTCCGTTCTTTTCGGTCGATGCGATAATATCGTCACTCATCGGTTCGAGCTGTCCGTTTGACGTGTCGGAATTGCTGTAGTCGGTCTCGTTATCCGTCACATTCGTGCAAGCACAGACAGTAAAAAGTACAACAAAAACAAGAGATAAAATTTTCGAAAACTTCGTTTTTTTCATTAAACTTTCACTCCTTATGTACG
>CAZBXS010000092.1:0-5600 GCA_964495955.1 uncultured Faecalibacterium sp. | reverse complement strand
TAATTAAAGGCATATGCTTTTCCGAAGCTTGTGAATTCGGGGCATATGCCTTTTTCTTTGACGATATTCAGTTTCTGAATCCGGATGCCTGCTTTTCAAACATTTCGTAATATTTTCCGTGGAGTGCGATAAGCTCGTCATGAGTTCCTTCCTCCGCAATCTGTCCGTTTTCAACCAAAATTATACGGTCGGCATCACGAACTGCCGAAAGTCTGTGTGATATAAGTATTGTAGTGGTGGTGCTTGCCTTGTCGAGAATAAGACGGTTAAGCTCGTATTCGGCAAGAGGGTCGAGTGAGGCGGTCGGTTCATCCAGTACAAGAAGTCCGAAATTGCCTGAAAAAACTCGTGCAAGTGCCAGCTTTTGCTGTTCACCTTCGGACATTTGGATTCCGCTTCCGTCAAATTCTCTGCCTACTTGTGAATTATAGCTTGCGTTGTTTTTGGCGAGAACACGATCGAGACCAAGCTGTTTTGAGACGCGTTCAATTTCCTCGTCACTCATATCATGGTACAAGGAGAGGTTTTTTGCATATGACATAGTGTAAAGATAATGTTCCTGGAATGCTACTCCCATTTTCAGACGAAGCTCCTTCGGAGAATATTCTCTTATCGGGGTTCCGTTTACCAGTATTTCGCCTGATGACGGATCGTAAAGACGAAGCAACAACTTTGTTATGGTTGTTTTTCCTGCTCCGTTTTCGCCTACAATAGCGACTTTTTCACCATTGTGAATAGAAAGGTTTAGATTTCTTATGGCAAAATCAGAGCTTCCATAGCTGAAGCTTACGTTGTTGAAGTCGATTCTGAAAGCTCCGTCAGGTACGGCAATTTTTCCCTTTGTGTCTTCTATTTCAGCCGGTGTGTCAAAGAATTTGCGAACTCTTTCGGTGTACATATGGAGTGAGTATGCATCGTTATATGCGTTAAAAAGTATAGAGATGTTACGACGCAGTATTGAAGCGGCAGCCAAAAATCCCGCAAAATCTCCGAGGGTTATTCTTCCTTCGGAGACGCTGTAGATAAGGTATGTGCTTATTGCAAAACCGTACACACCTTCGATAACACCGCCGATTACGGAGTATTCGAGTTTTTTGCCCTTATACTTATCTATTATTTCGAGCTTACTGTTTGTCGAATTGTCGTAAAGCTCAAAAGAAAAGTCGGAAAGACGAGTGCTTTTCTGTTGTGCGGCAAATTCTCTTAGATAGAAAAGACGTGATACATATAATCTGGTTCTGTTGAACGGAATGTGGGCACAACGCACCTCTTCGTTTGTTTTTATCGTCTTTTTTGACAGAAGTGACGATAGAATGAGAGAAAAAAGCACACAGCACAAGATAAACGGGTCTCTTGATGAAAGAAATACCGTGAGTACTAATGCCGTTACAAGCGATTGCAGAAGATTTGTAAGCCATGACAGTGCTTCCGCAGTTTTTGAGGTGTACTGATTTGAGGCATAAGTGTAGTTGTTATAATATTCGGGGTCATCAAATTTCGAGTAGTCGGTGTTAAGTGACTTTTTAAAAAGCTCCTTGTCTGTAATGCTACTGATTTTTAAGCTCATTTTGTTGCTGTAGTATTCACGGTATATTGAATCCGCAATGCCTAAAACAAGAAGTCCGCCCTCCAGCAACAGTGCGAGCAGAACTGTTTCGGTAAAAGACCTGTGTTCGGCGAGTGAATTAAGGATTATTCTGACGGAAAAAGCCTGTATTACGGAAATAGTGGGATAAACCAGTATTCCTACCAACATGAGGTTGAGAATGAAGTATACTTTTCCGTGTTGTATAATCGGGGATAACAGAAATCTGAGACTTCCGAGAATTTCCTTGCAGCTGCAAAAGAATTTTTTGACTTTTTTCATGTTTCTACCGCCTTTACATATAATCCTACCTCACAAAAGCGTAAAATAAGATTCTCTATGTCTTTTTCAACTGTATTTTCTTCCAAGTGTGGCGGTATACGGAAAACGGAGCGTATCCTTTCGAGAATTTCACCGAATGTAATAGAGAGAGTCCCTTTTTCTATGCATTCATTAAGAAAGAGAAAGGCACAAGCGGCACTTGCGTTAAGTACTGCGGCATTGTCGGTGTCACGTATATAGATACAGCAATCATTTTCCACTTGTCTGAAACTGATGTCGCAATCGTTTTTTAGTCTTATAACGGTTGTTTTTTCCATGTTTTAACTCCTTTAGGGCTGTACTCAGCGTTTTTTCACGGTATATGCAAGGTGTTTCGGAAAATCGGTTTGTGTGTATTCCTGTAGATATAAATTCCCAAAGGAACGGTGCTCAATGAGGTGAGTGAGCTTGAGAGACTGAAATTTTTTTGCTTCACGGCACGAGAATAAACGGAATTTTTCAGCTTCGGTAGAGTTTTTTGCAAGAGGACAACCGCCTTTGCAGTGACAGTAAAGAGAGCAACCATCGCATTCGGAAAGGTTTAATGCGTTTTTTTCGGCGTAAATATCCTCAACTTCAAATATATCAACGGAATTGTCGCATATTTCGCCTATAACAACGGCTTTTTCTCTGGCATCTTGGCAGGTAACTATTTTTTTGTTCGGAACAAGCCATGGATGTCCGCCGTACAAAGCCCCACAAAAGTTCCCTATATAACGCTCATTGAAAAGTCCGCAGGAAACCTTTTGCGGATAGTCGAGTGCTTTTTGCATTTCGAAATAGGCAGAAGCGAAGCTATAATCGAAAATATTTGAGTTTATTTGTTTTTTTATCGCCCTGCCACTTGACATTGTGGGTCGTACACTTAAATTTCTTATGTGCGGATATCTGCTGAGTACGAAAGAAACAATGGAAGTTAGTGATGAGTAATCTTCCGGACAGACAACGGAGAGAACGGAGTAAGTTGCCTGCATATCATCAAGCTGTTTCAGAGTTCTGTCTACGACTTCAAAGGTAGGTGAACCGTTTGCAAAATGACGGTTTTTATTTTGAAGCTCGGGTAGACCGTCAAATGATATTGTGATATCGTCGAAGTTTTCTGCGATAAAAAGTGTTTGCTCAGGTGTATGGCAGCCGTTTGTTGTTATTTCAAGCCGAGATTTTACGTTGTTTTCGCGGCATTTTTGTTTTATATAGTTAACGGAATCTGTGAAAAGCTCCCGGTGCAGTGTTGGCTCGCCGCCTCCTGCGATTATTACACTGATTGAGGGTTCTTTGTCGGTTACAAGACCGTTAATCACTGCATTCTTTACAAGATAATCAACGAATGCCTTTATTGTCGCAAAATCAAGTGTTTTTCCGCCACAACCGGAATCAAAAGAACAGTATTCGCACTTGTATTGGCAATCCTCGGTGAGACTGATACCTGCTGAGGTGAAGCGGATGGTTGAAAACGGAAACGGTTTGCTTGCGTATTCCTCTCTGAAATTCCGATATCCTATTGCATTTGCTTCAACAGGGGAGATGCTTTCGTACAGATATGTAATAAATTTTGCGTTTTGCTCGTATTCTTCTACTTTCGGCAAGACAAGGCAAATATTTCTTTCGGGCATATGAAAATTTGTTTCTTTTCCTATATCCGAGTATTCTCCCGAAATAGGATAAAAACGTACAACAAGTCCTTGCTTTTGAAGCTCTGTAAGATTGCTCCAAATAAAACAAAGGTATTCATACTCCGATTTTTCTTTATTATTAGGTGTAAAATCGTTTATAAGTCCGTTTTCAAATGCTATGCGAATGAGATTTCTTGCAGCAAAGGTTCGAACAAGCTGCACTGTTTCCTCGTTTTCGACACCGTTGTTTTGTTCGAGCAGAGAATGGTATAGCTCTGAGAATGAAGTGTGGCGTTCACCATTGGATTTTGCGGGAGCTTTTTCTTTAAGCTTGTTTGATTCTTGCTTTAGATTTTCCGTGGAGTAAATATGCTTTTCAACAAGAACTCCGAATGCAAGTTCGGCTTCCGACATCGAAATATCTGTGTTTTTGTATCTTATCAGGTAACGAATCAGTAAAAGTGCGGAATCTGACAGCTGTTTAGTGTCAGTATACTGCGGAACAACAAGCTCATTTTTTTTGTCAATGTAAACCCCTGAGTTTACAACACAACAAAAAGGCTCGTTGTTAAAAGCAGGCAAAGTATGCAGTCTGTTAATTATAATCATAAAAGTAATCCAATTTATCGAGTTCTTTAACCGTGACGCATGATTATTGCGACGCATGGTTGTGTTGTCGGATCTGCTATACGAAAAAGTCAGACGTTCGATTTTTTGCTGAAAAAAGCTCAAGTAATGGTGTAATGTAGTCTAACATTGCTACAAACCTCCAAGAAAAAATATTTATTTTATCCGCACAATAGAAGCAGAGTGCGAAATAATTCGGGGGAATTAAAAATCATTTCAAGTGTTCTGACACTGCTTTCGGAAAGACCGCATTTTTTATACGGATAAAAGCACAGTCTTTCGGAATATTCTTTTATGATGTCGGTATAATCATCGTTACGTTTGAATGCCTCGGTAACGCAGTTTAAAAATACCGTCATAAGTGCTTTCAGTGCAGAACAAAGCAACCGTTCATTGTCCTTGTGGGTAGAAACAAAAAAATATACCGCTCGTCATAGGCTTTCACAATATCAAATTGCTTTCTGTCAAAAGTTGTGTTGGAAATGCTTGAAGAACGGTATGTATAGTGATATGCGGTGTTATCAGAAACAACGTATAAGTTTGTTCTATCGAAAATTCTGTACATACACATTGCGTCTTCATAAATCCTGTCTTCTGAAAAGTCGAGATTGTCAAGCAATGATGACTTAAAAAGTTTGTTGCAGAAAGAATTTTGTGCGTGTTCTGTCATCTCCACAAGAGCATCTTCGGCTTCATATACAGAGATGTTATTTTCGGTATGGTTTGAAAGTAGCTCGCTGTATCCCGGAAATCCTTCTTCTAACTCACAGGAACAAGCTGAAATATCGGCATTTGCGGAAATCATGTTACTGTAAAGAAGAGCATACATTTCCGGGTATATCCAATCGTCTCCGTCAACAAAACCGATATATGCTCCTTTTGCCAGCTGTATTCCGTTTTTTCTAACTGCGGAAATACCTGCATTTTTTTGATGAACGACAATTACCTCGGCAAATTCATTTGCAAATCTATCGCAAATATCGCCTGAGTGATCGGTAGAACCGTCATCCATCAAGATAATTTCAAGAGGTCGGTAAGATTGAGCCAAAATGCTACGGATACATTTTTCAAGATAAGTCTCAACATTGTAAACCGCAACTATAACGCTGATAAGTTCTTTCATAATATTTGCCCTCGCCAAAACAGTTAGAATACCGGAATGTTACAAACAGCTCTATTTCTGAGTCCATTATAGCATATGAAAATAGCAGTGTCAATATATGGTTTCGGCTTTTTGGAGAATAATTCGGGATTTCTGAATGACGTATGTAGCTGAATTCACAAAAATAATAAGTTATTGTTAAATAAATGACGAGCTTTTTGTGAAGCGGAGAATTTCTGGTTTTTTAGGATCAATTCTCACACCGAATGGCTTTGAAAGTTGAATTTTCAGCTCGAATTCAAGTGGTTAACGATTTAACTTAATTATGCAAACTGCAAAAATAGCTTGTTGG